>JAZRAT010000085.1:0-5685 GCA_045634725.1 Alistipes sp.
CGTTATCGCATACGAGCCCGTTTGGGCTATCGGCACTGGCAAGACTGCAACGGCAGAGCAGGCAGAGGAGATTCACGCTTACATCCGCGAGGTGTTGCGCTCGAAGTTCGGCGCTGCAGCTGAGGAGTGCGCTATCCTCTACGGTGGCTCTTGCAAGCCCTCTAACGCTGGCGAGATCTTCTCAAAGGAGAACGTAGATGGCGGTCTTATCGGTGGTGCTGCGCTTAAGGCAGAGGACTTCCTCGGTATCGGCAAGGCGTTCTAAAAACCGTTCGACAAGGTTATTTTGGCGTTTTTTATATGGGATAGGGAGCAGGAGACTGCTCCCTATCTTTTTTACTATCTGCAAGTTAGCGATGTAGTATAAATGACACCTTATAATAGTATAAAAATATTTAGTTTGCACTTATAATATTTTTGCCTTATTTTTGCAACAGAAAACAACAACAATGTTTAACCAATAAAAACGAAGATATTATGGCAACTAAATTTTATAAGTGTAACAGATGTGGCAATGTAGTAGAGAAGGTGGTAGATTCACGCGTACCAGTATTCTGCTGTGGCGAGAAGATGGAGGAGCTCGTTCCCAACACCGTAGATGCGAGTGGCGAGAAGCACGTCCCCGTAGTTACTAACCTCGGCGATGGTCGCATCAAGGTTGAGGTGGGTAGCGTGCATCACCCCATGGAGAAGGAGCATCACATCGCATTCATCTACGTGGAGACCGAGCGCGGTGGCATCCGTGTAAACCTCAAGGATGAGCCCGTAGCTGTGGTATATGTTGGCCAGGAGAGGGTGACAGCGGTATATGAGTACTGCAACTTGCACGGCTTGTGGAAGGTTGAGTTGTAATAACCTTATATAAATATAGGTAAGAGTTCGGTGTTGTGCCGAACTCTTTTTGTTTTTGTGGCGAAACTTCCTAACTTTGCATAAAATTATAGTCGTATGTTACACCGCTTCACATCCAACATCGAGGATATAGAGCTGCCCAAGCTCTTCACCTACCCCTTCCACTACACGCCACACCCGTTGTGTAGGCTCGCTGCGGAGGAGGTGCAGAGCTATCTCGCCTCACGCATGGAGTGGCATGAGGAGCTGTCGAAGGGTAAGATGTTCGGCGTGTTGGTGGTGGAAGTCGAGGGCGAGCTGGGCTTCGTGGCCGCCTTCTCGGGTAATCTTGCGGGAAGCAATAGCCACGAATATTTCGTGCCCGCGGTCTATGATATGTTGCGCCCAGGGGAGTTTTTCAAAAGGGGCGAGGCGGAGATTTCGGCTATAAATCAGCGTATTAAGAGCCTTGAGGCGAGTGATGCCTACCTTGTAGCAAGGAGTGCCCTTGCCGATGCGGAGCGCGATTGTGAGGCGATGCTGAAGGCCATCAAGGTGCGACTTAAGGAGGGTAAGGAGTTGCGCGCGACGCAGCGTGCCGAGGGTCTATATAGCGAGGCGGAGCTTATCCTTGCTTCGCAGAGGGAGAATGCCGAGGCGCAGCGCTTAAAGCGCGCAGCAAAGGAGCGCGTGGAGCAGGCGGCGGCACACCTCGCAGCACTTCAAACCGAGATTGAGGAGCTTAAGCAGGAGCGCCAGCAGCGCTCGGCGGAGCTTCAGACGATGATATTCCGAGAGTTCCGTATGCTCAATGCCGAGGGTGCGGAGCGAGACCTATGTGACCTTTTTGCCCCCACGGCACAGCAGACGCCACCCGCGGGTGCGGGAGAGTGCGCAGCGCCCAAGTTGTTGCAGTACGCCTTCAAAGAGGGTATGCGCCCCGTGGCTATGGCGGAGTTCTGGTGGGGTGCCTCGCCTAAGGGTGAGGTGCGCCAGCATGGCCTCTTCTACCCCGCGTGCAATGGCAAGTGTAAGCCTATTCTGGAGCATATGCTCGTGGGCCTTGAGGTAGAACCCAACCCGTTGAAGGAGATTGCGCCTCCCGAGCCGAAGGTCGTGTGGGAGGATGGCGATATTGTGGTCATAGACAAGCCGAGTGGCATGCTCTCGGTGAGGGGGAAGTCGGGTGTGCGCTCTGCCGAGGAGTGGGCCGATGAGCGATACCCCGAGGCTATGATTGTACACCGCCTCGACCAGTCAACATCGGGAATACTCGTTATCGCAAAGCATAAGATGG
Source organism: Alistipes sp. (assembly GCA_045634725.1). GTDB lineage: Bacteria > Bacteroidota > Bacteroidia > Bacteroidales > Rikenellaceae > Alistipes. The sequence continues at coordinate 2,129 of JAZRAT010000085.1, forward strand.
CGCATGAGGCACTGCAAAAGCAGTTTATATCGCGCACTATTAAGAAGAGCTATGTCGCACTGCTTGAGGGAGTTGTGCAGATAAATCATGGCGAGATACGCCTGCCCTTGAAGCTCGATTATGAGAACCGCCCTCGCCAAATGGTGGCAGAGGATGGACGCGCGGCGCATACAATCTATGATGTGGAGGGCTATGTTGATAGTCGCACGCGCATACGCTTCTATCCTGTTACGGGTCGCACACACCAGTTGCGTGTCCACGCTGCCCATGCCGAGGGTCTGAACACCCCAATAGTAGGTGACGACATCTATGGCACGAGTGCCGAGCGACTGATGCTCCATGCCGAGACCATAGAGTTTGAGCATCCCACCACGGGCGAGACCATCTCGTTAATCAGCAAGGCGGAGTTTTAGGGTCTGAAAAAGTTGAGGCTGTCCTTTTGGGACAGCCTCTATTGTTATGTGACCTACTCTCTAACGTAGTGGGGCATATCGGCGGGAATCTCCAGTGAGAACTCCACGAGGCCCGCAACCTCGCCCGACTCGAACCATGGAGTCTGGTAGATGAGCTTGCGGAGACCGCGCTTCTCGATGGTGTAGGCGTTATTCTCGCCATTGGTAATCAAACGGTTGATAATCTGGCGTGAGCGCTCCGAGTGGCAAGGAATCATCGACTTGTTGCGCACGTCGCCATTGACCTCTATAGAGCGCTTATTCTGGTAGAGTACCACGCCGTCGAGGTCGCAGACGGTGATAGCGCAAGTCTTGAGGTTGTCGCCCCAGGGGCAACGGATATCGTCAAAGTTCATAGCTATAAGTTGTTAGTAGTTAGTTAATTCTATACACATTCTTCACACCCTTGATGCGACGCAGTGAGTGGAGCAACATATCGACAATGCTGCTGCTTGGTACCTCGACCGTAAGCTGTGCCGTAGCCATGCCATCGCCCTTGGGCGCATAGTTGATGCCACGCACCGAGAGCTTCAGCTCCTTGGTTGCGGTATCCATGATGATTGTTGCGAGGCCTGGGATGTCGGCGGCCGTGATGGCCACAGTAACGCGGAAGGCTCCCACGGCATCGTCACGCCAGCGCGCCTCCATAACACGATAGGGGTAGCGCTCGCGCATACGGCGGGCATTGGGGCAGTCGCTGCGGTGGATGGTGATGCCCGCATTGATGGTCACAAAGCCGAAGATGTCGTCGCCCTTGATGGGGTTGCAACAGCGGCCGAGCTTATACTCGATGTTGTTGATGCGCTCGTCGATGACAAGGGCATCGGTGCGACGTGGGGCGTCGGTCTCGCGCTCCTCCCTAAGGCGTGCCTTGCGCTCCTCGACCTCGGCAGCAGCCTGGCGGCGTGCCTCGTCGGCCTCGCCCGAGAGCCAGCGTGTGAGTATCTCTTTAACTGCCGCGATGTCTACCTTCTGGTCGGCAATGAGTGTGTAGAGCTCGATGCCGCGGCGCACCTTATAGTATTTACACAGGTAGCCCACGGCCTCGTCTATGGCGATGTCGAACTTCCAGTTTTTGAGCTTGCGCTCCAGCTCCTCGCGACCGAGGCGGGCATGCTTCTGTTGCTCCTCGCGCAGGTAGGCGCGAATGCGGGTGCGGGCCTTCTGCGTAACGCATATCGAGAGCCAGTCGGCCTTGGGTGTCTGATCCTTGCGCGTTAGCACCTCGCAGATGTCGCCATTGTGCAACTGCTCCTTGATAGGCACAACACGACCTCCCACCTTGCCACCCACGCATATTGCGCCGAGCGAGGTGTGTATGTCGAAGGCGAAGTCGAGAACCGTAGCACCCTCGGGGAGCTTGCGTATATCGCCCGAAGGGGTGAAGACGAATATCTCGCCCGATGAGGGCTTGGCATCGAAGCGGTGAGCGATAGACTCCGAGGTGGTATCCTCAAGGAGTGTGCGCAGCCTCTGCAACCACTCCTCTGCACCCATGCCTCCCTGCTTGACGCCCTTATAGCGCCAGTGTGCGGCGATACCGCGCTCGGCAACCTCGTCCATGCGCTCGGTGCGTATCTGCACCTCCACCCAGCGGCCATCCTCCGTAACGACGGTGGTGTGCAACGACTCGTAGCCATTGGACTTGGGGATGGATATCCAGTCGCTCATACGCTCGGGGTTGGGGGTGTAGAGGTCGGTGACATGCGAGAATACGGTCCAGCACAGTCGCCTCTCGCCCTCGCGGGGGCAGTCTATAATGATGCGGAGGGCGAAGATGTCGTAGACGCCATCGAAGCCAACCTTCTGCTTGCGCATCTTCTGGAAGATGGAGAAGACAGACTTGGTGCGGCTCTTGATGTGGTAGGTGATGCCATCGCGGTCCAGAAGCGCTCGAACAGGGGCGATGAAGCGCTCGATGAATGCCATGCGCTCCGCCTCGCTCTCCTTGAGCTCGTGAACGATATGGTTGTATGTCTCGGTCTCGAGATACTTCAACGAGAGGTCCTCCAACTCGCTCTTGATGCTATACAAGCCGAGCTTATGTGCAATCTGCGCGTAGAGGTTGAGGCTCTCCCAGCTCTTTTTGCGGCGCTTCTTCTCGGGGAAGAGGTCGAGCGAGCGCATAACCTCGAGGCGGTCGGCGAGCTTGATGAGTATCACGCGAGGGTCCTCGGAGTAGGATACAATCATATCGCGGAAATCCGAGGCCTGCTCCTTCGAGGCCTTGAGCTTGATGTCCGAAATCTTGCACAGCGCGAGGGCGATGCCGAGCACCTCCTCGCCATAGTCGCGGCGTATGGTTGCGCTATACTCCTCCAATCGCTCGGGGTGGTGCTGCGTGGCGATGCGCACAACATCGTGGACGATGGCGGCAATCGTAGAGTTGCGACCCAGGCCAACCTCCTCGACAACCATGCGTGCCACGGCCACACCAAGGTCGAGCATGGGGTTGTTGTCGTAGCGGCGTGCGCCAAACTCCTCGAGAGCCTCGTGGGCGAAGCAGAGGGCGCTGTCGACCATCTCGGCACTACCCGCAGAGAAGGTGTTGGCAACAAGATTGCGGAAGTCGGAATATCTATCTAATACACTGCTATTCATAGTGTTGTAGTTTTATAAGTTAGGCTTGCGTACCACCACAAGGTCGTCGTTACCCACGGCATGGCGCGTGCGCTCCTCGGGGCTGAGTAGGGTGGCGACGGCTATGCGCTCAACCTCGAAACCCGCCTCGGCGAGGCGTAGGTCGTAGTCGCGGCCATAGACACGGCGGTGGTCGTACTGTCCAAAGAGGCGTGTGCGCTCCTTGGCATCGGTGATGGTGTCGTCCTCGAAGGTCGTAGCGCGCGACCTATCCTCGGGTACAAGCATTATGCCCCAGCCTCCAGGTTTTAGGATGCGGTGCAACTCCCTGAGGGCCAACCTGTCATTGACGACATGCTCCAGGAGGTGGTTGCATATCACCACATCTATAGAACGCGCCTCCATGGGGATATGTTGCACATCGAAGTGCATGTCGGCCAATGGCGACTCCAAATCGGCGGTGGTGTATCGCTCTTTATGCTCTTTGTAGTGGCGCTTGAAGTGGCGCATAAGCGACACCTCGGG
>JAZRAT010000086.1:0-3033 GCA_045634725.1 Alistipes sp.
GGCGCTACACTTGGGGAAGAGGTAGAAGGCACCCTGAGGCTCGTTGACCTCGAAGCCGGGAATCTCACGGCCGAGCTTCACGATGAGGTCGCGACGACGCTCGAAAGCCTTACGCATCTCCTCAACGGGCTCTTGTGTGCCGCGGTAAGCAGCTTCGGCAGCCTTCTGTGATACTGAGCAAGGACCGCTGGTGTACTGGCCCTGCAACTTGTTGCAAGCCTTTACCAACCACTCGGGACCAGCAATGAAGCCGATGCGCCAGCCTGTCATGGCATATGCCTTTGATACACCGTTGATGATGACTACGCGGTCGTGTACACCAGGGAACTGGGCGATACTCTCGTGACGACCAACATAGTTGATGTGCTCGTAGATCTCATCGGCAATGATGTATACCTGAGGATGACGCTCGAGCACGGCTGCTAATGCGGCGAGCTCGTCGTGGCTATATACCGAACCAGTGGGGTTCGAGGGTGAGCAGAGGATAATGGCCTTGGTCTTATCATTAATGGCGGCCTCGAGCTGCTCGGGGGTAATCTTGAAGTCTTGCTCGATGCCTGCGGGTACGATTACGGGAGTACCGTTGGCCATAAGCACCATCTCGGGATAGCTTACCCAATAGGGAGCGGGTACGATAACCTCATCTCCCTCGTTAACGAGAGCCATCACCACGTTACATACCGACTGCTTCGCACCATTGGCACAAGAGATCTGGTTGACGGTGTACTCGAGGTTGTTCTCGTTCTTGAGTTTATCTACAATGGCCTGACGCAAGGCGGGATAGCCTGGCACGGGTGAGTAACGTGAGAAGTTGTCGTCGATAGCCTGCTTGGCTGCCTCCTTGATATGGTCAGGAGTGTTGAAATCGGGCTCGCCCACACTAAGATTGATAACATCGACGCCCTGAGCCTTAAGCTCGGCACTGCGCTGTGACATCGCCAGCGTTGCTGACGGCGACAGACGGTTGATAAGATTGCTTAATGCGTTCATAATATAAATTATTTATGAGTGTATTAGTTTATGATTTATATTCACGGAATTCGTTAACCCTTTAAGTGCAAAGTGTGCCCCATACGGTCTACCTTGGTACGCAAGTAGCGCTCGTTGTATTCATTGGGTGCAATCTCGATAGGCACATTCTCGGTAATCTCAAGGCCGTAGGCTTCGAGTCCAATACGCTTAACAGGATTGTTAGTAAGCAGACGCATCTTGTGTACACCGAGCGAGCGCAGTATCTGTGCGCCTACACCATAGTCGCGCTCATCAGCATCGAATCCGAGATGGATATTGGCATCTACGGTATCGAGGCCCTCTTCCTGCAACTTGTAGGCCTTGATCTTGTTCATCAGACCGATGCCACGTCCCTCTTGCATCATATATACCACAACACCCTTGCCTGCGGCATCGATCTCCTCCATAGCCTTGTGCAACTGATCGCCACAATCGCAACGACATGAACCAAAGATATCGCCTGTCATGCATGAGGAGTGCATACGTACGAGGATGGCCTCATCTTCGCTCCACTCACCCTTGATGAGTGCTACATGCTCGGCGCCATTGGAGAGCTGACGGAAGGGGATGAGACGGAAGTGACCGTGGGCGGTAGGCATATCAACCTCTTCGCCACGCTCAATCATCGATTCGGTCTCGAGACGGTAGGCAATAAGGTCGTGAATGGTGATGATGGGGATGTTCATCTCACGCGAGATCTCCATCAACTGAGGCATACGAGCCATGGTGCCATCCTCATTCATAATCTCGATGAGGGCAGCAGCAGGCTGCAAGCCAGCCAAGCGAGCGAGGTCGATAGCGGCTTCGGTATGTCCGGCACGGCGCAACACGCCCTTGTCCTGTGCATAGAGCGGATTGATATGTCCGGGACGACCAAAGTCATCAGCTTTGCGTGTGGGGTCGGCCAGGGCACGTATGGTAGCAGCACGGTCGGCTGCCGACACACCTGTGGTACAGCCTTCGATGAGGTCAACAGTCACGGTGAAGGGAGTACCCAAGATGCTGGTATTGTTGTTTACTTGCGGAGCGAGGTTGAGCTCTTCGCAACGCGATAGGGTGATAGGCGCACAGAGCACACCACGACCATAGCGGAGCATGAAGTTGACAATCTCGGGGGTTATCTTCTCGGCAGCCACTATGAAGTCGCCTTCGTTCTCGCGATCCTCATCATCGACCACTATCACGATACGGCCTTGACGAAACTCCTCCACCGCTTGCTGGATAGAGCTCAGCTGCCATGCTTGTTCATTTGAGAATTCTTTCATTGATGATATATTGTATTTCGTTATTTGTTTTTACTATCTGTATGAGGTCTTTGCGCACGCGTTCACGGAAGAAACAAGCACGTGCATAGAAGAGCAGACCTGCGGGGAAAAATATGCCCACAGCCATATTCATCCATTTGCGAGCAAAGGGTGCCGCATGTGCACCGACCGACATCACGGGAAGGGTATTCAACAGGTTCAGCACCTCTTGACGACGGGTATTGGAGAGTTGCTCTACCACATCGTTGAGACGCGCATTGAGAACCAGCAAGGGACGATCGCGATTGGTATCGCCAGTAAAAATATGCACATAGTTGGGCAAGCGGCCCTGCAAAGAAGCGCGGTTGTAGGCCTTACATGAAGCCGTGAGCTTAGAGAGCTTAACCAACAGGGCAGCATAGTCAGGGTCATCGATGATAACCTCTTTCACCACCAAGTTGCGCTTAGCGCGCAAAGCAAACAACCAGCGGAAAACATTCTTATATATGTCGATATTGAACACGCCCGAATCCTTGTTGGCATGGTAGGTAAGGAAAGCACCCAAAGGAGCCAACACGAAGGTACTTACCCAACGTCCCCACCATACGGGGACCTCGCCCTCACGGGCCAACTTTAACCCTGAAGTGTCGATAATATAATATACAATGAAGGTGAGCACAGAGACTACCACAGGAACGCCCAAACCTCCCTTGCGGATGATAGCACCCAAAGGAGCACCGATGAAGAAGAACACGAGGCAAGCCAGCGAGAGGGTAAT
>JAZRAT010000087.1:0-30155 GCA_045634725.1 Alistipes sp.
GTACCCAGAGCCGGGGTCGAACCGGCACAGGGGTGAACCTACTGGTGTTTGAGACCAGCGCGTCTACCGATTCCGCCATCTGGGCATCAGTGTTTGACTGATTTCGAGCGCAAAGATAGACATTATTTTATATCCTGCAAAATTTTCGACAACTTTTTTACTATTTTTTTATTCTTTATCGGCGAGGTAGTGTCTATGTGTCTATGCCACAATTGTTTGCACGTAATACAAAAAATGCCGGTAGCAGGGCTATCGGCACTCTTTGTTGCACTTGAAGATGTCGGTGAGGTATGTGTCCAAGAAGAGTAGGTCGGCATCATCCTGCACCACGTCGTTCATCAATAAGTGCTCCTCACTGTAGAGATTAAGTGTTCGTGGGTCGATTTCACTCATAGGCAAACCATGTTAAAAGTGTGATTGTTTGCCTATATAACGCCCCGCCCAAACGCTTATTGTGTGAGGGTGTTAATTCAATACAATATTTTTCTCCTTGATCATTCGGCGTAGGTTGATAAGCGCATAGCGCATACGACCCAACGCAGTGTTGATGCTCACATCGGTCTGCTCGGCAATCTCCTGGAACGAGAGCTTCGAGTAGTAACGCAGGCGCACCACCTCCTGCTGCTCCTCGGGCAGTAGGTCGATAAGGTCGCGTATGGTCTGCTCCATCTCGCCATGCACGAGTTCGTCTTCGGTTGTAGGCTCCGAGAAGCGCATAGTGCCTATGACGTCATAGCCCGCCTCAGCCTCGTTGACCTGACGACTTGCCTTCTCTCTGCGGAAGTGGTCGAGCACGCGGTTGTGTGCGATGCGTAGCACCCACGAGAGGAACTTACCCGAATCGGTATAGCGACCCTCGTCGATGACCTTCACGGCCTTAATAAATGTCTCCTGGAAAATGTCGTCAGCGATGTCGTCGTTGCGCACCATCATGCCGATGTAATTACGCACGCGCACTGAATGACGCTCGATAAGTTCAGATATAGCACTCCTATCTCCCGAAATGTAGTTGTTAAGCAATACTCGATCGCTCAATGATGTCACGTTCATACTCTTCTATGTTAATGGTTCAAGAGCAGAAATTCTTCGATAGGCACTATAGTTTTTTAGTTAATAATCTTTGTTTTCGATTGCAAGATATAAATAATATTTCAAACCACAAAATATTTCCTTTCATGCAACGTTATGCACCTATGACGGAATTTCGTGGTGCGCATACGGCAAACAGCGTGCCAATGAGTGAGTTACAAAATGGATTTATTTAATTTGCATGGTGCGATGTCAGCGGTGAAGCGACCAAATTAGAGGGTGAAACGACACGCTATTTTTTCGATATATGCGTTGAATTACGCAGTAGGTGTATCCTTGCCTCGCTACTCACTATATGTTGCAGGTTGCTAATTGCCCGTCGCTCATTCCCGCATTTCTCGCCCTCCCCTTTACCATAAAGGCAGACACGCTTAAAACGCCTAAGAATGGGCATTACGACGAATATTTCAAAAAAGAGACTCTTGGGGCTTCACTTTTTTGCCACAACGTTTGCTCAAATCGAAAATAAAGCGTAAATTTGCGGGTCTATATATTTATATAGGTAAGCAAAAACTGAGAGATAAAATTATACATATTGATAATGGAGAACATGACTCAAGAGTTAAACAACAACGCGAGTGAGACCACTGGTGGACGCATAGTCCAGGTCAACCTCGAAGAGCAGATGAAAGCGGCCTATATCGACTACTCGATGTCGGTTATCGTGTCGCGTGCGCTGCCCGATGTGCGTGACGGCTTGAAGCCCGTACACCGTCGTATTTTGTATGATATGGCTGCCGAGCTTAACCTCTCTTCTGACAAGCCCACGCGTAAGAGTGCCCGTATTGTCGGTGATGTGCTCGGTAAGTTCCACGCCCACGGCGATAGCTCAGTATACGAGGCCATGGTGCGTATGGCACAGGATTGGTCTATGCGCTACCCCTTGGTTGAGGGTCAGGGTAACTTCGGTTCTATGGATGGTGACTCGCCCGCGGCTATGCGTTACACCGAGGCACGCATGCAGAAGATTACCGACGAGGTTATGGCTGACATCGAGAAGGAGACTATCGATTGGGGTTTGAACTTCGATGATACGTTGAAGGAGCCTACCGTATTGCCTACAAAGATTCCTTTGTTGCTCGTAAACGGTGCCAGCGGTATTGCTGTAGGTATGGCTACCAACATGGCGCCCCACAACTTGGGTGAGGTTGTAGATGCATGCTGTGCATATATCGATAATCCCGAGTGCGAGTGTGATGAGTTGTTGGACTATGTTAAGGGCCCCGACTTCCCTACAGGTGGTATCATCTATGGCTACGAGGGTGTTAAGGAGGCGTTGCTTACGGGTCGTGGTCGCGTGGTTATGCGTGCAAAGACCGAGATTGAGCACACTGCTTCGGGTCGCGAGTGCATCGTAATTACCGAGATCCCATATATGGTGAACAAGGCCGATATGATTAAGCGTATCGCCGACCTTATCAACGAGAAGAAGATTGAGGGTATCTCATACATCAACGATGAGTCTGACCGCCAGGGTATGCGTATCGTAATCATCCTGAAGCAGGATGCTGTTGCGAGCGTTGTTCTCAATACGCTTTATAAGAATACTCCCTTGCAGACATCGTTTGCGGTTAACAACATTGCGTTGGTTAATGGCCGACCACAGTTGCTCAACCTCAAGGAGCTTATCCACCACTTCGTTGATCACCGCCACGACGTCATCGTACGCCGTTCGCGCTTCGATTTGCAGAAGGCACAGGAGCGTCTACACATCGTAGAGGGCTTGCTCATCGCTCAGGACAACATCGACGAGGTTGTACACATCATCCGCTCATCGAAGACTAACGAGGAGGCTCGTACACGCCTTCAGGAGCGCTTCAGCCTCTCGGAGTTGCAGTCTGCAGCAATCATGGAGATGCGCTTGCGTCAGCTCACAGGCTTGCAGCGCGAGCAGCTCGAGGCAGAGCGTGACGAGTTGATGAAGACCATCGACTACCTCAACGCTGTGCTTACGAATGTCGATATGCAGATGCAGATCATCAAGGACGAGCTCCAGGAGATGAAGGAGAAGTATGGCGACGAGCGCCGTTCGGAGATCATCTACTCGTCTGAGGAGTTCAACCCCGAGGACTTCTACGCTGATGACGATATGGTAATCACCATCTCACACATGGGCTACATCAAGCGTACTCCATTGGCCGAGTACCGCACACAGAACCGTGGTGGTAAGGGTGCTAAGGGTAGTGCTACACGCGATGAGGACTTCATCGAGCACATCTATGTTGCATCTATGCATAACACTATGATGTTCTTCACAGAGATGGGTCGCTGCTACTGGCTCAAGGTTTACCAGATTCCTGAGGGCACACGCTCATCTAAGGGTCGCGCCATCCAGAATGTTATCCAGATTGAACCTGGTGACAAGGTTCGTGCATATATCAACACTAAGAACCTTAACGACAAGGAGTTCGTGGAGAATAACTTCCTCGTTATGTGTACAAAGCGTGGTATCGTGAAGAAGACAACTCTTGAGGATTATTCACGTCCACGTACTAACGGCGTTAAGGCAATCGTTATTAGAGAGGGAGACCAGTTGTTGGAGGTTAAGCTCACAAGTGGTAACGCTGAGATTATGATTGCTGCACGCGAGGGTCGTGCCATCCGCTTCAACGAGTCTACAGTGCGTCCTATGGGTCGTGTCAGCTCGGGCGTGCGCGCTATCTCTATCGAGGAGGAGGACGAGGTTATCGGAATGATTGCTATCGAGCCTAACTCTAAGGAGGATGTACTCGTACTCTCGGAGAATGGCTACGGTAAGCGTACCGACTTGGATGAGTACCGCATCACAAACCGCGGTGGTAAGGGTGTCAAGACTATCAACGTTACGGAGAAGACAGGTAAGCTTATATCTATCCAGGCTGTAACCGACGATAACGACCTTATGATTATCAACCGCTCGGGTCTCACCATCCGCACATCGGCAGACCAGATTCGCGTTGCTGGCCGTGCTACACAGGGTGTTAAGGTCATCGACTTAAGAGAGGGTGACTCTATCGCATCGGTAACTGCAGTGCCAAAGACCGAGGAGGAGGAGAGCGCTGAGGGCGTAGAGACAACCGTAGAGACTACAGTTGAGACAACAGAGAATGCAAACGAATAATAACTTAATAAACAATTGATTATGAAGAAAGTATTGTTTTTGGTGGCTGCAATGTTCGCATTGGCATTGCCCGCTGCAAATGCACAGAAGGTAGCTACTGCTAAGGAGCTCGCAAAGCTTGAGAAGGCAGATGCTACAGTTATGGACGCTAAGAAGGGTCTTAAGGCATCTTCATGGGTAGCTCGCGCTAACGCCTACACCAACGCCTACATCCTTCCTACTAAGGAGCTCGGTCAGGGCATCCCCGCACAGGTGCTCCAGATGAACGTTGGTAACCCCGAGGGCTCATACGAGTCTACATTCCAGGGTATGCCTTCAATCGTATTCGCTTACGAGTATGTTGACGTATACCTCGATCCCGCAACTGGTTTCATCCAGGGCTGGGAGCAGAAGCTCGCACTCAAGGAGAACCTCGCTGAGACTGCTATCGAGTCTATGGCTAAGGCTTACGAGATGGATCCCAAGCAAGAGTCTAAGATTGCCTCTATCGCTTTGACACTCTCTAACGCTCTTGCACAGCAGGGTGATGCGCTCAACAACATGGGCCACACTGCAGAGGCTGCACAGTCATTCCTCACAGCGTTCCAGGCGCTCACAGTTGTTCCTTCAACAACTCCTAACTTCGACTACCTCTACAACGCAGGTATGCTCATGACAATGTATGCTTCAACTCTTCAGGGTGATGAGGCTGTTGCAGCATTCAAGGCTGGTGAGCAGCTCTTCAACACTGCACTCGCTTCAGGTTATGAGGATGCTGTAGGTAACATCTATTACTTCCTCTTCCACTGCTACTATGGTCAGAAGGAGGTTAACCGCGAGACAGCTCTTGCAAGCGCTAAGGATGCTCTTCTTGCAGGTATCAAGAAGTTCCCAAAGAACAACACTATCCTCGACGGCCTCATGCAGCTCTACACTGCTGAGGAGGGTGTAGGTGACCCCGCAGAGCTCGTTACAATGATCGAGAACTCACTCAACGAGGATCCTACAAACTATGACCTTTGGTTCGGTCGTGGCCGTGTGTTCAACGCTCTTAAGAACTACGACGAGTGTATCAAGTCATTTGAGAAGTGTGTAGAGCTTCGTCCTACTGACTTCGAGCCTAACTTCTACACTGGCTACTTCGTAATCGAGAAGGCAAATGCACAGGTTGAGCTTCTTAACTCTAACTCTAACCTCTCATACGAGGAGTACGAGGCTGAGTACGCTAAGATTAACAAGATCTATGCTGAGGCTATTCCATGGCTTGAGCGTGCACACGAGCTCAACCCTGCTGATGGTGCTACTATCGAGTACCTCAACAACCTCTGCTTCCGTCTCCGCGACATGGATGGCATGATGGAGAAGTATAACAAGTATCACGAGTTGTTCATGAACTTGTAGTTTGTTGTGATAAGCCGCAATCTGCGGCACATCCCTAAAAGCAGACCTCTCAAGGCTGTACTATTATGTACTATCCTTGGGAGGTCTCTTTTGTGATGTGTCACATCTCACGGCTTCTGACAACAAATTTGTTGTGGTTAGGGGTGTTTTATTTTGCAATCCCACGAAAAATTCCTATCTTCGTGTTAGGTAAAATCTTAATTACATTATAGCATGAAGCGATTTTTTGTGATGATGACACTTTGTGCCTTAGCATTTGTGTCATGTGACACTGAGCCAGCACCACAGCCTCAGCCCCAACCCGATCCTCAGCCAGAGGTTAAAGAACCCGTTCTAACCCTTACTTCGGAGGCTACCTTGGAGTTCGAGGCCGAGGGTGGCGAGGGTGTTATTACATACACTTTGGAGAATGCCGTAGAGGGCACTCAGCTCACTGCATCGTGCGAGGTAGAGTGGGTGACAGACATCACCGTAGATGAGAATGTTACATTTGTCGTTATGGCAAACGACAACGAGAAGGCTCGCCAGACAAGTGTCAAGGTTGCTTATGGCGAACTATCATTTGAGGTGGTTGTAAATCAGGCGGCTAAAGCGTCTGAGCCCGAGCCACAACCCGAATACACAGAGTTGCCACACCTATCGGGCCTATACTTTGGCAATCAGTATGGTGCTTCGGAAAATGACTATAACTACTCATTGGTGCTCTCAAACCAGGAGAACTGCCTCGATATCATCACTGGCGAGGTGACGCTTCTTGAGAATAGCACATACCTCTTCCTTGACCTATACGCTTCGGAGCCCGCCGAAAACCTCAATGTGTCGTTCAATATCCCCGAGGGTGATTATGTGTTGGATGTTACGGATAGCGTTGTTGCCGGCACTATAGGTGCATACTACACATCACTCTACATCACCGATGAGGTTGAGGGTGTTGAGGTGTTCTTTGTTGAGGGTAGCGTGATAGTAACAGCCGAAGGTATTGAGGCAAAGCTCTACGATGAGGCTGGCAACGAGTACCACTACTTCTGCCCCCAGACCATGGTGGACAATAGCGGTAACTTCGGCCCTGTATGGGCTCCCTCTGAGCAGTCTACGCTCACTGGCGACCTCGAGGTGGAGTTCTTGGATGGCTCTATCTATGCTGAGTGCTATGGCGACTACTACGTCATCGGAAAGAACACCTGGATGTACTATGTTGACAATTACGCTACGGGCGATAGTTTCTGCTTCGAGCTTCTTACGGATGTAGATGCAGCGTACCCCGAGGGCACATTCCACATCTCTAATGACCTTAATAATGTGCAGATGGCATTGCCAGGTTATGTAAATGGTGATGGCAATACTATGTGGTCGTGGTATTACCTCTATGATGGTAGCAACGATGTTGTCGGTGCAGCACCCATCGTAGGTGGCGAGGTAGTTATCGTGAATAATGGCGATGACACCTTTACTGTAACGATAAATGTTGAGGATGACTTGGGCAATAAGCTTACAGGTGAGTGCACAGCCTATGGCGAGTTCTATGGCACACGCACCAACGCTGCACGCCGCACACTTCACTCACGCAAATAATTGACTCTATGCGCTTCTATAGACTATTAACCATCGCTCTACTCTCGGGCCTGCTTGTTGCTTGCGAGCCCGAGGGTGGACATAGCGTGATTCCCGAAGAGCCCACGCCCGAGAACCCCACGCCCGAGGAACCTACGCCTGAAGAGCCTACGCCCGAGGAAACCGAGTTCCCCGAGAACCCTCTCTCAACGCTTGATGGCGATGTGGAGTTGGTTTTCAGCGCCGACAACTCATTGTCATATGCCGACTGCTTCGGTAACTACTACGACACAGATAGTTACATGTGGGGCTTATACTTCCAGAATTACACCTCGAAGGAGCAACTCTACATAGAGATTATGCACGCAGATTATCTCTATGAGGTACCCCTCGGTACCTTTACGGCATCGGATGACATCTTCGACACGGGCGTCATGATCAAGGGTGGTTACGATGTTGACGGCTACCAGGCATACTCGTGGTATACGCGCCTTGCAACCGATGCGCAGAGTAGTGCCACAGCCCCAATTTTCGATGGTTCGATAACCATTGAGCAGACTGGCGAAGAGCTCTACAAAGTAACCTTTGACCTTATTGATGATAGGGGTTATAAGATTGCTGGAGTCTACGAGGGACGCATGATACTTGAGGACTTTCGCATAAATTAAACCTTCTGATATTATACAAATAGTATGCAGATATTATTATCTATTTGCTTGCTTGTCAGCGCATTCTTCGTCATACGTTCTTTAAATGGAGTTATAAGGCAATGGTATGTCTACGAATATAACAAAGATGTGGTTATTGAGCGCATAAACGAAAAACAACAAAAGGTAGATATTCTTGTTGGGGTATATCTTGCAATTACAACGTTGTTTTGGGCATATGTTATGTTGTTGTTAATAGATACACTTTTTGATGTTCAGATAAGCGATAACATATACGCAACTAATGCTATCGTAATAATTTGCCTGTATCTATGTTATCATGTTCTTTGTTATGTTTTTGAACGGAAATATGGTATATCGGCCTTTTATTATGATATGATTGAGTATCGCAAGATGCAAAAGGTGGTGACATTAGATAATGACTTTGAAGTCTCCTATATCAAAGCGTGCGAAAGCTATTTCAAGCATAGGAGAGTAGTGATTCTTTTAGTTATCTCTCTTGTGCTATTTGTGCTATTTGTATGATAAAAAAAAGAGCAAAACCGCGTTTTGCTCTTTTTTTATCTATTGCTATCTACTAAAGCATCTCCAGGCGCTCTAAGAGTGGGGTGAAGTCGGAGTGTGCATCAGCAAACTCATCGTAAGAGTGCTCCGAGTGACCTGCCTCGGGGACATCCGAAACATACTTAACCGCAACAACAGGGATGTTGTCGTAGAGCTCCGCAACCTGACAGATAGCGGCAATCTCCATGTCGAAGAGTCCGCACTCCACGCCAAAGCGCACCTTAATCTCGCGCACGATGTCGGCATTCACGAACGAGTCGCCCGTAAAGACTGTCTCGGCATCTGTGCCACGCAAAGCGCGGGGATCGGTAATCTCGGGACAGAAGCCCTCGGGGATGATGGCGTCGTGGTGGATGGCGCGTGAGGGCATCACGATATCGCCCTGCTTGCGACCAAGTGCTGCGGCAGCAAAGCCAACTACAGCCAACATATCATACTTCTCGGTAGCAAGCGTAAGTGCACGCGACACACCAGCAGAAGAGAGAGCCTTGCCGATGCCTACCTCCACGAGGTCGTATGTGTGCTTTAGGTTTGTGGCCTTATCCAAGGCGTAGCGCATGGCGCGGTACTCGCGCGATGTGGGGGCGCAGATAAGAATTCTCATACTACCACCACTTCTCATAAACGTTACCAATGCCAAGCTCTGCGGCCTCGTCAGCTGTAAAGAGCACGCGCATATACTCTGCCATCGCGGCATTTGTAGTGTCGATAGCGTACAAGCCGGGGTTGCCACACTGAATCTCGTTGAGGCCCACAACATCCGCTGCCGACTTCAAGGGAAATACCTCCTTGTATACCTTAGCCAAGGCCATGCGGATATCCTCAGCCTCTACATTCTGCATTGTCGAGAGGTAGAAACCCGTCTTGCAACCCATAGGGCAGAATGACACGATAGATGAGCCAATCTTCTCGTCGAGGCGCAAGTAGTATGCCATGAGGTGCTCGATGGTGTGTACCTCGCCAGAGCCGAGGGGCGCGTGAGCCATAGGAGCACGGAAACGCAAATCCCATGAGCGCACCTGATACTCATCGTTGATGGTGTATACCGAACGAAGATATAGACCAGCATCGAGTGTGCGGTGGTCTACGTCGAACGATGAAACGATATTCTTTTTCATAGTACTATGTTTATTTTATGTTGTTTACAAAATATAGCGCAAAGATAGCTTTTTTTTCGGTTGTTTGTGTATCTTTGTCCTAAAATCGCATTATGAAGTTTCGCACAGAGATAGATATCGCGCCATGGAGCGAACAGATAGGCTACGATACGCATATCGTATGCCTCGGCTCATGCTTTGCATCGAACATCGCACGACGCCTCGAACGTAACAAATTTAGTGTGGTGGATTCGCCCACAGGCATACTCTTTAACCCCGTGACCATCGCCCAATCGGTAGATATGATGTTGCGTGCAGAGAGGGGCGAGTGCGTTGTGAGTGAGGAACATATGGTAAACCTTGAGGGACGTGTTGTCAACTACGATTTCCACTCTTCGATTTCGGGTGCTTCACTCGCGGAGGCTACGGCGGTTATGCAACAACGCATGGCTGATGGTGGTCGTGCTTTGCGGGGCGGTGACTTACTTATCGTTACGCTCGGCACGGCATGGTGCTATGAGCATCGTGAGTTGGGTAGGGTAGTGGCCAACTGCCACAAGCAACCTGCTAAGCTTTTCAATCGCCGTCTGCTTACGGTTGCGGAGGTTGCAGAGGCGTTGACAAACGTCGTGGAGAGTGTCAATGGTCGCGTGCTTTTCACCGTTAGTCCTGTGAGACATATTGGCGAGGGTGTGGAGGATAACTCGCTAAGTAAGGCGATACTTCGTATCGCTGTTGCAGAGGTCTGTGCAAACTATCGCAAGGGGGTGGACTACTTCCCTTCGTACGAGATTATGATGGACGACCTGCGCGACTACCGCTTCTATGATAGCGACATGGTGCACCCTTCGTCTATGGCCGTGGACTACATCGCCGATAAGTTCTTCTCCGTTGCACTCTGCGACGAGGCTAAGTCATTGATGCAGAGGGTGCAGAAGGTTGTATCGGCATCGGAGCATAGACCCTTTGATCCCGCAAGCGAAGCATACAAAACATTCTGCCGCAGGCAGCTCGACGACATTGCGGCTCTATCGCAAGTCGATTTCTCGGAAGAAAAAGCCCATTTCGAGCGTATGTTACAAATAAATTTGTAACTTTGCGGGATTTTTGAAAGTTATGAGACGAAGAATATTTACTGCACTTGTTGCATTGGCGATGCTCCTTGTGGGCTACGATGCTGCAGCACAAGATAATAGACCTAAGTTGGTTGTAAACATTGTTGTTGGCTCTATGCGTGCCACCGACCTTGAGCGCTATGCCGATGGCTTCGGTGAGTCGGGCTTCAAGCGCCTTATGCG
The DNA here is from genome assembly GCA_045634725.1 of Alistipes sp. Taxonomy (GTDB): domain Bacteria; phylum Bacteroidota; class Bacteroidia; order Bacteroidales; family Rikenellaceae; genus Alistipes. Next base: position 10,748 of record JAZRAT010000087.1, read on the forward strand.
CGAGGGTGTCAACTTTACGGATGCGGAGTATGACTACGCCCTTACATCCACTGAAGCGGGCCTTGCAACCTTTGCTACGGGAGCACAGCCCTCGGTGCACGGTGTTATTGGTCGCAGTTGGTGGAACCACACCGATGGTTCGCGCCACGACATCATCGCAGATAAGAAGTCGCACCCCATACCCTTCAGCACGGGTGCTATAAGTTGCTCACCCAACCGCTTGCAGGCCCCTACGCTCGGCGACATGGTCGTTGACGGCATCGAGGGTGGCAAGCAGATAACAATCGCCATCGAGCCCTACTCGGCTATCGTGATGAATGGTCGCCGTGGCGTGGCATATTGGGTTGAGCGCAACAAGACGCATTGGACTACATGTTCGGCTTATACTGGCTCGTTGCCCGAGTGGGTGGCGCGATACAATAGCGATGGCGCTAACGCTTTCTACCGCATAGAGCGTTGGGAACCTAATGGCAACATCCTTAAGTATCGCAATAGCGAGGTCGCAGTCGTGGAGGGCATCAAGGGCAAGACCACAAAGCTTCTCAGCGACGTAAACCTCGACCTCGACAATTCGGCTTATGGACATATGTGTTACACCCCCGCGGGCAACACCATGCTATTGGAGTTCGCCTCGCAGGCCGTGGCACAGGAAAAGTTGGGCGCAGATACTGCAACCGATGTCCTTAACATCTGCCTCGACACGCCTCGATATATCGCCGAAACCTACGGCCCAGAGTCTATCGAGTATGAGGATATGCTCTATCGCCTCGATGCCACACTTGCCGAGTTTCTTACCTACATCTACGCTCAGGTAGGTGGCAAGGATAATGTCATCGTGGTGCTCACCTCGGATCATGGCACTGCACCCTCGTATAATCCTCAGGGTGGCGCACAGCGTGAGCGCTTTAATAATCGTCAGATGGAGGTCATCGTAAATGCCTTCCTTGGCGCACACCATGGCACTGGTGACTACCTTTTGGGCTTTACGAATAACGCCCTCTACCTCAACCATGAGTTAATCCTGGAGAAGAAACTCTCGTTGGAGGATATACAGGAGGAGGTTGCTACGTTCCTCTTGCAGTTGCGTGGTGTCTCAACGGCAATCTCGGCTACAGCACTGCGTAACACAAGTTTTGGCGAGGGACGCATGCGCCTTGTACAACAATCCTTCTTTGCAACACGCTCGGGTGATGTCATCATTGACTTCATGCCCGGCTGGATGGTCGAGAGCACCGACTACCGCTCTACTTCGCACGCAGGCTACCGCTACGACCGTAGCGTGCCCCTCATCATCTCGGGTGGTGGCCTCGAGCCCCAGCGCGTAGAGCGCACGGTGAGCATCGTGGAGGTGGCACCCTCAATAGCAAACATAATCGGCGTGGAGAGCCCATGGGCATCGACCTCACGCCCTATACAGGAGATTAATAACTAAAAAAGATATATTGAAATATGGCTAACGACGCAATACAGAATGCTATAATTGAGGAGTTCTCGATGTTCGACGACTGGCTCGATAAGTACGACTACCTCATCAGCCTTGCCGATTCACTACCCGCAATAGACCCCGCAAAGCGCACAGAGCGCTACCTTATAGAGGGTTGCCAGTCACGTGTGTGGGTGAGTGCCGAGATGGTGGATGGCAAGATGCACTATACGGCAGATAGCGACGCGATTATCACCAAGGGTATCATCGCCCTTTTGGTGCGTGTTATGAATGGTCGCACACCCCAGGAGGCGGCACACATCGACCTCTACTTTGTTGATGCTATAGGCTTGGGCGAGAACCTCTCACCTACGCGTAGCAATGGTCTGCGTGCCATGATTCAGCAGATGAAGCTCGATGCCCTTATTATGACTAAAACAGCAAACAACTAACGATATGACACCAGAGGAGATTTTGGCAGTAGAGAAGAATATCGTTCTCACACTCACGAATATATACGACCCCGAGATTCCCGTAAACATCTACGACCTTGGCCTTATCTACGAGATTAACTTCGAGCCCTCGGGCACGGCAGATATCATCATGACACTCACAGCGCCCAACTGCCCCATGGCAGATATGCTCCTTGCCGACATCCACCGTGAGGTGAGCAAGGTGCAGGGTGTGGAGAAGGTGAACATCACACTCACCTTTGAGCCACAGTGGGATAAGTCTATGATGAGCGAGGAGGCACTCCTTGAGCTCAACCTTATGTAATAGCGACCATGGCAGGCGTGAATGGCGATATCGTAGCTATGAACGACGCAGAGCGCGCCGCAGCCTTTCGTCGCCTATGCCTCGAACGCCTTGAGGCGAAGTGTAGCGTCATAGAGTCTATGCACGCTTCGTCGCATGGCGAGTGGCCACAGACCATCTACCGCCTATTGTTGCGTTATATGGTTACGAAGCGCAATAGAGTGGCAGCCGAGCAACTCGCCCAGCGTGTGCCCTATAATGTCATCATGCGCGAGTGTGGTACGCTACGTGGTGTCGAGGCCCTGCTTATAGGTGCTTCTGGTCTGTTAAACCTATGCGGTGAGAGCGACTATGCCAAGATGCTCCGCCAGGAGTTTATGCACCTCGCCGCTAAGTACTCCATCACGCCCATGAGCGCGGAGTGTTGGGATATGGTCTGTATGAACCAATATCAGCACCCACTCTTACATCTCGTGCAGGTCGCAGCGCTTCTGCATAGCGACGCCATCAGCATCTCGAACATTCTCACTTGCACATCTACAGAGGACCTTAAGAGGATGTTTGATGCCCCAATCTCGGAGTATTGGTGTAACCTTCTTGGTGATGCTACACCCATCGCTCCACGCCTCGGTGCTACGCGTCGCACACTTTTGGGCATCAACTTCGTAGCCCCAGCCATCTATGCCTATTGCCGAAGCCTCAGCCATACGGAATATGCCGAGCGTAGCATGGCACTTTTGAGGGCGCTTCCTGCAGAGGATAACCGCTATATGAAGCAGTGGGCGCGCTACAACATAACGCCTAAAAACGCCCTCGAGAGTCAAGCCCTGCTCCAAGCCTCGCTGTAGGGATGGTGTGTTCTGAAGGTGTTTTATAGAAAAGCAAGAGCAGAAAAATTTGGTGAATTAATATATTTTGTGTAATTTTGCACCGCTAAAATGTTGTAATCAGCCTCGCATGCCGTTATGAATACGCTTAAAGGTGTTGACCTATGGTGTGGTAAAAGGGTAGAATCGACATTTTAGGGAGTTGGTTCCGTAGCTCAGTTGGATAGAGCAACAGCCTTCTAAGCTGTGGGTCGTGGGTTCGAACCCCGCCGGAATCACTAAAACATTGAAAATCAGTCAGTTAGCTTATTAAAAATAGCAAACTGACTGATTTTTTTTATGCTGTTACTCTATCCAACTGGGCTACTGATGCAAACACATCTGCAAACAGTTCGGGTGAGAGTGTAATATAGAACTATATAAAAAGTTGCCGAGTCGATTTCGGGAAGCGATAATTCGCACTTATAGACCCGGCAACTTAGGTTAGACTGCAACCAGCGCTCCCGCTCCAATTGCGGGTACATAGTTACATCTAACCCAATGCCACCACTGCATTCAATTATGACTTACAAGTTTCCTCGGGGCGCAATACCCCGCTAAATGCCTACATCCTAACCTACCATTCATCATCATTGTAGTACTCCGAGGCAAATTGCTTGAACTGGATTCGTCTCTCTTCACTACTCATAATCTTGTCCATAGAGCAAGATATTTTAGAGAAGAAAGATTTTCGAGCTTTGTTCTCGGTGTCGAACATCATATCTGCTCTTTTTGCGCCATCCCGAGGGTATCAACTACAAGGATTAGGTAGACTATCGCGATGAACTCATGTCTATATATGTTGATATAAAGGGTTCACCCTTAGATGAGAAGATGATGCGGAGTGTGGTGCGTGCTACCAACCCACTCGATAACTCTATCAACGAGAAGGTTGCCCGCATCCGTGAGGCCTTTGTGACGCGTTTTGATGAGCGTTTGGCCACCAACTACATTGTTAATGGCAGTAGGGGATAGGCTAAACGCATACCCCTCCACCGCGAGTATGTCGCGTGGCAGTAGGCGGACTTGATGAGACAAAGAGTATGATTCCTCAAATGATATCGTAGAAAAAAGACTCTCGCTACCCTGAATAGGTGGCGAGAGTCTCTTTAAGTGATGGTAGAGTAGTGTTAGTTAATCTCTATGTTATATTCACCATCATAGTCGGGTATGATAGTTACGCCTCCCTCTGCCTCTGATGTGAGGAAGCGCGCCTTCACGGTAGTGAGCTTACTGCGTACCAAGGGCACGTCTATGGGCTTAAAGCTTGAGATAAGGCGATTCTGACTATCGTATATCTCCACCGATACCACCATGGTAGACTCGTTGCCATTAACGAATACATAGTCAAAGCCGAGCTCTGCCTCGCTGTCGCTAAGACGTCGCAACGATGTCTCAAACTTAACGCCAGTCTTCGCATCTGCGGGCTTGTCCGTGAACATATTATACGAATATGGCATAAAGCCCTGATAGTGGAACACAGCCTTGTACTCTGTAAGGTCGATATCCATGCCGTTAGGTGTGATATCCTCAGATGCAACCTTTACGATGAAGTCCTCGACATCGACAGATACGAAGTTGAACTTTGCCATAGGGCGTCCCATCTCGACCGTAGCCTCGACAACACTATCAGAGACCTCCGAGATGACATCGCCACGGAAGGCGTCGCGGAAGTCGTCACCACCAACATGAGTCTCGCCCTGAAGAGCAATCTCCTCAAAGTTGTTAGTGTCGTAGTGCAGGCTGGCGTTATTGTCGGCCTTGACATAGTCGCTCCAGACAACGAAGTTGTAGTTGCCAGGAAGAATCGATAGGGTAACCGTAGTGTTTAGCTCCGCGATGTTGTCATTGATAAACTCAAAGTGGTATAGCTCCATACGAGCCTCAGCACCCTCGGCCTCTGCGTCGAAGACCTTGACGATATGGCGCACGTTATACTCCTCATCAATGGCGCTACGAGTCTCCTCCTCATACTCCACTATCTTATATAGTGGTAGGTTGGTGTCGTAGTTAAGGTTTAGAGTAAACTCCATCTCCTTGGGCTTGGGATCGGGGAACTCGTGAACATCGCACGAGACGACTGACAATCCCAAGATTAGGCATGCCGATATCATAATATATTGGAATCTTCTCATACTACTTCGCTTTTAATGGGTTAGGGTTTTTCTTGTAGGGAATACGGTATGAGATACCAATGGTCACATTATCCAAACCGATGTAGTTGCCGTTGCGTGTCTCGTACAACACGCCCTCCTTGACATTCTTGAGGTTATGGAATACATCGTAGTGGAGAGGGTAGAAACCTGCGCCCACGGCAAACTCCAGCTTCCAATTCTTATTCTGGCTTATAGGCAGACGGTAGCCCAGCGAGAGACCTCCACCAAGTGTTGGTGAGGTGCCGTTGTGGTCCTGATAGCGCCAGTCACCATTAAAGGCAAAGTTGTAGTATGCAAAGCCCATGTGAGCACCAACGAAGAGACCATCGTTGTTCTTCATAGGCCATACGCGCAACTCGGGCTGTACGGAGAAGTTACGGAACTTGATGGTTGGCGTGAAGTAGTTAATCGCAGAGTAGGATATAGGCAGATTCAACGATAGGTAATTACCCAAGTCGAACTCCACTCCAACATTTGCATTAAGCAGAGCCAAACCCACAAGGTTGGTCTTAACGTACATATAGTGTGGCTGCTTTGATGCCGCTGCTGCTACTGCGGGTGTTAAAATTGATGCGGGGCTCACTGCGACACTGCTACAACGAGCAGGCTCAGAGAGAGGAATGGGTGTGAGCATCTCTCTCAATCGGCTATCGTACTGCTTCGCCAGCTCGCTCTTCTGCGTTACGATGACCATGTAGGCATTACGCAGATGCGCAAAGTAGCGGTTGAAAATCAAGCGCCATGTCTTGCCATTATCCATAGCCTTGAGTGCATGGATGCGACTGTCGAGTTGCTCGCCGGTTGAGGTGTTCTCACTGCGCAAGATTGCAAGGATATCCTCCTTGTTCTCGATGTCCGACTCTGCGACCATCTGCTCCAGTTCTCCCCATGCGATGTAGTTGTCGTTGCGTATGATAATATCCTCTGATATATCTACGCGCTGACGCACATAGTTCTCCAAGCGTGTAAGACGCGTGCTACTGAGGTAGTGGTTGAATGGCACGCTACCCTCGGGAGAGCAGGCACCATAGAACTCCACAGAGACAACATCGACCATCGAATCCTGCTGGCGCTCCTTTGCCCATTCAACTATGCGTTGAAATGTCGTGTCGTTTCCCATGTACGACTTATCGAGATATGTCTTTGCCACACGATAGTGTATGCGCATCTCCTCACGCATCTGGGCATCGTCATCAATCTTATGGCTCTGTGCCATAGCGCCCGCGGTGGGGATGAACATCGCAAGTGCTAACATCACAATCGCAAGGCAGTGCCTCACGTTGTTGTATGTGCTAAATTGCGTATTGCTTCTATTCATAATCCAAGTCTATTATAGGCCCATTGCTGAGCGTAGCTCCTCGTAGGTGTACTCAACACCCTCGCAGGTGATAGGTCCAACATCGGCGCCCTCCTCAATAATTAGGAACTCTACATCTGTAGATACAAGCTGCAAGGAGCCCACCTTTGCACCACTCTTGATGGTCATAGTTGTAGAGTACTCCTTTGTGCCGTATGGACAACGTGGCTCACAGCATATAACCTTGTCAATTGTTGTACCCTTGCCAATTGTCATCCATGAGTGCTTCGTTGAGTCGCATGTTCCGCAATAGAGCGTATCAATCTTTGTGTCGTAGAGCTCCACTACGGCGTGTGTCCATGCGAAGACTGTTCCGTACTCTCCGCCATAGAACCAAGCATCCGACTCGTTGCGCACGCCAATGTCGCAAGGTATAACCTCGTGCGTTACGCCATGCTTATCGGTCACGGGCTTGCGGATTGTCGTAGCGCCCTTCATTACGCAGTCGTTGAGCACGGTTTTACCATATGCGATTACTGCGGGCGAGAAGTACCACTCGTGACACTCGATGCACGACGATGTTGAGAGGTTGCGCAACTCTACGTTGTTTAGTACGTTGTTGTAGTTGACATATGCGCCACCACGATACTCACCCAACTCTATCACCCAAATGTCGCCCGTGAAGAGCATGTTATTGTAGGTGATCGTCTGTCCCGATACGCTCGCAAACTGCAATCCCGTCTCATGGCTCGACATGTTGTAGATGGTATTCTCCATGGTTGTATCCTCCTCAACATTGAAGTATACATAACCATAGTCCGTATTTGGCTCATCCACATAATCGCGAATGTTGAGCTTACCATTATGCGTTACCACCTGACCCACGAAGTCGGTACGGCAGTTGCGCACGAGTGTTACGCTGTTTGTCTTCTCGTTCTCGAACATCACTGCCTCGTTCTCGTTGTTGAGGAAGAAGAACTCGGCGCTGTGTGTCGAGGGTGTTGTGTCGGCCAAGAGGTAGGCCATTGCCACATAGGTGTAGTCCTCCATCTCGCCATTCTCATCCACATCTGCCTTGAGACTCTCCGTGGGGAGGATGCCAGGTTTGAACGATGCACTGCCGTAATCCGAGAGCTTGCCTGTAGAGAGGTCGATGGTGTGTGCTACATCGCGCACACGGATGCATGACTTTGTGATGTCGAAGCCGTGAAACTCCTCCACATACTCCCAGTCGAAGGGGTATGTACCAGCGTTTAGCTGTGCAAAGGGACGGCGCAATATTACGCCCACGCTGCTGTCGTCAATCGTAAACTCCTTTGATACGCCATAGAAGGCATCGCGCCTCTCGTCGTTGCACTCGCTGGCGTACGACACCGTCACCTTCATGTCGTCGGACACGGTGTAGGCATCCGAGAGGCTCGACTGCAACCAGAATACAGCCTTGTATTTGACACCACCAGTAAGTGTCATGCTCGTGGTAAGACCTTCCGTGGTTGTAGCACCCGTAGCATCCTTTTTCGTGGCTTTGCTTATTACAAGCTCGTTGTTTTGTGCGTTGAATATCGCATACATAAGTTCATCGGCAGTTGTGCCGTCGCTTATGGCGCGTGTAACGGCAACATCCTCAAACTCAAAATTGAATGTTACTTCAACTTCAGTTTGAGGCTGCTGCTTTCCAAGATTATCCTGCTCGCATGCCACGAGAAGCAGTGCGAGCAGGGCTATGTTCAGAATTCGTTTTATCATCTATAGAAGTTTGTGGGGGATACTTTTTCTCAATTAAAACTCGTTCTCTCGTGCGTTGATGATCTGCTCAACAACCGCACCCTCCTCGATGATAACATCAAGGTTGCCATTGCTATCGTAGCGGCTGCGACCATTCATATCCAACACCTTAACCTTTGCACCTGACTTGATGATGAGTGATGGTGACCACATATTAGTGGGATCCCAGTGATAATTACCCGCCTCATCCTTGTATCTCTTTGCCAAGTTAGAGCTTGATACAAAGATTGTGTCAACCTCTGTGCCCTCGCCAATTGTGAGGTGAGCATCCTTCATTGTCTGGTTGTGAGTGCTGCAACGGATATACTCGATGTGGCTATTAAGGATAGTAATCTTCACATGGCTCCAAGCATACATTCTTGAGATTTCGCAGTTGTTGAATGTTGCTACGCCATCGTTAGGCACACCGCAGTCGTAGGGCAATACCTCGTGCAAGTCCTTCCAGTAGTCCTCATACAATGGGAGGTCGGGACGGCAGTATGCACCTGTGAATACGCAGTCGTTGATAACGCTCTCGCCACGCAAGAAGATGAGTGGTGCCATGTAGTCGATAGGCTCAACATTTGTGATACCCTTAGAGTGGGTAATCATCATGTCCTTAGCAACGACATTGTTAAGCTCGTTTGTGAAGGGAACAACTACCTTACCATCCTTCTTGATGTAGTCGCCAAATGCGATATACTGCACCTTGCCAGAGAATGTTACATTGTTGAATGTAAGCTTGTTGTTATTCTCCGATGTGAATGTGGCTGCCTCGTTGGTGTTGAACGCAAATACCTTATCCTCGATGAGTGTGTCCTCAGTAAAGTTGTAATAGAGACCACCGCTGTGTACCTGTTCGTTCTCGTAGATAGGGTCAACCTTGATGTTGAATGAGATGTCGCCAGTGAGAATCTGACCTACGATGTTTGTACGCCAGTTGCGCTGGATGGGCACGAACTCAAGACCTGAGTATAGGAATGCTGCCTCGGCAGTCTCGCTCTCGTCGGTAAATGTGAATGACATCTTGTGTGAAGATGGGGTAGTGTCGGCCAAGAGGTACGACATTGAGAGATACTCATAAACCTCGGGCTCGCCGTTCTCGTCAACATCTACCAAAAGGTCCTCCTCGGGAATAGCGTTAAATGTGTACTCAACATCTACCTCGCCCTCAACCGAGCCATCAAAGAGGTTGATAACATTTGCTACGCCCTCAATCTTTGCTGCAGACTTTGTCACGGTGAGACCTGACTCCACTGCATACTGCATATCCCATGGGTATGCGCCCACGTTAACCTGTGCGAAGGGGCGACGGAGAACCACAGATACTACATTGTCGCCGTCAACAGTGAATGGCTCTGTTACGGCTGTGAAGGCGTCACGAAGCTCGTCGTTGTTCACGCCAACGTAGTCTACGGTTACCTTCATGTCGTCAGAGATGGTGTAAGCCTCACACTCGGGGTTCTGTGCCCAGAATGCTACGCGGTAGGTCTGACCCTTAGCAAGCGAGATAGACATTGTGAAGCCGTTCTCGGTGAGAAGGCCTGTAACATCATTCTTTGTAGCCTTCTTGTGAATCAACTCGCCCTGGTCGTTGAATACTGCCCACGACAACTGTGTAGCGCCAGTACCATCGCTGATTGCTCGAGTGCTCATGCAGCTCTCTGTGCCAATCATAAATCGCACCTCGTTTGTCACGGGTGTTACATCGTTGGTGTCCTCGTGACACGCCGTAATGCTAAGGGCTGCAAAAAGCACAACCATTAGCTGGAGTAAATTTTTACGCATAATCCTTGTTTTTATATTATGATTTTTTGATAATAATCATAAATAACATACACGTCAAGAGATAGCGTAGAACACTCCATTACTCAATTACCATTTGCACACGATTCTGCAAACATCTCTTCCGTAACTGTTACAAAGTTAGAGAAATTTTCCTTTATTTTCCAAAAATTCTATAGCTAAATTTTGCAAGGGGGGGGGTAAATTGCGTATAATCAGCGAGTTGTGTGAGTATATCTCTTGTTAATAGTAGGTTGATTTATGGGTCTTATTGAAAAAATAAGGATTTTAGTTATCAAACAGAACCCATTTACATGGGTTGAGTAATGTAGTTTTTCGATATACAAAAAGGGGTTGCCCCATATAGGACAACCCCTCTATCAATTTGCTATATTATAGCAGACTACTTAACCTCAACGTATGAGTAGTCAGCTACGTCTGCAGAGTCGCTTGCGTATACGATCATCTCTACCAAGTAGAGTGTACCCAAGTTGCCATTCTTATCCTTTGCAACAGCAACGATAGTGTACTCCTTGCCATACTCAAGCATGAAGTAGCAGTTGTGGTACTGGTTCTTGATGTTCTTCTCCTGTGCTACCTCAGCCAACCACTGTGACTCCTTCTGCCAGTCGATAACGCGTGTGTCTACCATGTAGTAAACTGTGTCACCCTCCTCGACGCCGTTGATGGTCATAGGCACGAGAGCGTAGTTCTCGTATGCAGTGTAGTTACCCCAGTGCTCAGCATCTACGGCCGCTACCTCTGCCAAGTTGAAGTGCTCGGTGTAAGAGAATGTGATGTTTGAAGAGCCTGCAACATCTGACATGAATGTAAACTCCTTAACGAAGATGCGAGTGTTGGGTGTCTCACCCTCAACGCCGAATGCCAAAGCTACGAATGTAACGCCAGGCTGACCCTTAGTGTAGTTGATATCTGTTGAACCAACAGCGGTATAAGCGTTGATGTAGCCATTAGCCTCGAATGCTGCGAAGCGCTCTGTGTCTGTTGAACCACATGCGAGGTACTGCTCCTTGGTGAGTACTGTACGACGGAATGTAGCGGTAGGATCGCTTGCTGTGAAGTAGATGTCGGCAGTTGTCTTGAAGATGTTCTTAACCTCGATGGCGATTGTCACGCCAGAGTCAGCAACGTTCTCAGTTGTAACCTTCTCGATAACGATGTCAGTAGCCGTGAAAGCAGTCTCGGGGTTTACAGCGAATACGTAGAATACATACTCCTGGTTGCCCTTGAGCTCGTTATACTCGATAGTCTGTGTGCCCTGCTTGCAGAGGTCGGCGATGATTGACGAAGGCTGGTAGCCCATATCGCGCTTCATTGTAACCTGCTCGTTCCAGCGGCGTGGGAAAATCTCCTCGGGTGTAGCCTCGCTACCGAAGTATGACTTGAAGTCGTTCATAGCCCAGCACTCAGTGTAGTAGTAGGTCTCGGGGTTCTCAGTAGTCACGGTCTGTGTGATGTGAGCGCCGTGAACCTCGAAGCTCATAGTGATGTTCTCATCGATGTTCTCAGTCTTTGCTGTGCGGATAGTCTCGGTGTACACCTCGCCATCAGTAGGCTGACCATTTGAGAGGTTAATGTGGTAGCAGTAAACAACATACTCGGTGTCGGGTACGAGGCGTGTGAAGTCTACGACAGCCTGACCCTTGCGAGCGATGTTCTGCATGTAGTTGAGCAGAGTCTGTGATGCAGAGTATGCCTCATCGGCGATAGCGCCGAGGTCGTAGTCGATGATAGCCTCGTCGTAGATAAGAGCGAACGCATCCATGTGTGCCTTGGTGTAGGTACGGCAGATGTATGCTGTCTCCTTGTCTGCGGGTGTTACCTCGATAGAGAGCTCAGTAGCGTTGTTTGTGAGGATCTCGTATGTGAAGGCCTCAACATCCGATGCCTCCTGCTTTACCACGATCTCCTCGCCGTTCTTTGCGCCTGTGTAGAGCACCTTAATCTTGGTCTCGCGAGCCTCCTTCTTGTAGTTGGGCGCTACGGTGAACTTAATCATGCCGTAGGTCGCTGTGCTGAGGTTCTTAATCCAGTTGTCCTTGCACTCAGTGAGCACTACTGAGCCGCTCTGGGGGTTCTTAACGTCGTAGGTTATCTCTACATCCATACCCTCAGCTTTGGCATTTACCTCGGTCTGGTTGAGTGTAAATGTTGTTTCGCCCTTTTTCTCGCCCTGCTTCTCTGTGCAGCCAACGCCCACGAAAAGCGAGAGAATGGCAACAATGCTTAAAATCTTTTTCATTGGTTATTTAGTTTTAGTTGTTGTTACTTGTTGAATACTACGATGCTGCGAGTCACATACGCCTCGGGCACGCCAGTCCACGAGCCGGTGATGTTGTTACGGCGGTCGTCAGTTACGTTGATGTCAACGCTCAATGTGCCGTCACCGTTGTCCACTACCGATACCTCACCACCACGGAAGGGAGCCTGCTCGCCCTCGCCGTTGTTGAAGAACCAGCTGCACTGCATGTTGTAGCCATCAGTCCAACCAGGGATGAATGACCACTGCTTGAGCACATCCGATGCAACATAGTCGCCCGCGAAGCCACTCTCCTTGTCGTTGTGGCCAGTGATAACATCGAGCTGCATGCAGTCGCCCGAGCCATTGTTAGGCATGATTACGAACATCCAGTTGAATGCGCCAAACTCGTAGTAGTCGCCATAGCACTCGTAGACCATGCGGTGGTCAGAGAGGTCTGCCTCGTAGTCGCCCTCGAGTGTTGTGAGTACCGATACATCGTTCTGGCAGTCGAGAAGCACGTTCTCACCCTCGAATACCACGTTGTGCACCTCGCCGTTGATCTTTGCCGTAAGCGTAATCTTGTCGCCCTCAACTACGAGTGTACCCTCCTCAAACTTGAGGATAGCGTCGCGGTGAGCGTTGGCATCAGTCACCCAGTGACCACTCCACTCAGCTGTGAATGTCCACTGCGCATATGTGTCGTTGGGGTCGTAGGTGTATGTACCATCGGGGATAGGCACGGTGCCTGTAGTCTTTGCAAGGGGGCCATACGCATCGATACGGTAGTATGTAGCGTTGGGGTATGAGTTACCATCGATGTCGAAACCACGATCCGAGAGGAAGAACCAGTAGTTCGCAGCACCAGGTGTGAGCGCATCACCATAGTAGTCGCCCCAGAGCAGAGGTGCGTTGAAGTTGATTTCGCCATCGCCTGCCTGCTTGATGTTTACGGTGAATGATGCCGAGCCATAGCCCACGGTGATTACTGTCTCGCGCTCCTTGCCCGAAGTGTTTGTAGCCACGCCGAGAGTCACCTTGCCACCCTTACACTCGATAGAGTAGATCCAGTCGGCAGAGGTCTTGGCAAAGACATAGTCCACGGGGTTTGTGTTCTCGAGCGAGTAGCTGATTACAACCTTCTGGCCGCAACGGTCAATCGCTACGTTCTCCTCGCTCTTAAGTGTGAGGATGGGTGTTACAGCCTCGCTTGACTGCGACACTACGACAGTCGCAGTTGAACCCTCGTAGCTGAGCATCACGGCTGCCTGACGCATACCACCAGTCTCGTTTGTCTCATACTGGATTGTGGCCTTGCCTGTGCGATTCTCCTTCACGCGGAGCCACTCCGATGTTGTTGTGATTGTTGCATCCACATCTTCGTAACCCTTGACTGCGTAGTCGATTACGAACTCACCAGCATAGAGGCCAATATCGACGTTAGTCTCCGATGTGATGTAGATTTCTCCCTTTTTGACGCCATTCTCGGTCTCGCACGCTGCAAGGAGAAGACCGCAAATAGCAACCATTAAAGTTAAAAGCTTTCTCATAATTTATGGTTAATAATGTTATAGTTGTTGCTTAGTGGTATTTCTTGAAAAGAAAAATTGGGACAAAATTAGCAAAATTTACCTAAAGTCCAAACCGTTATGCCATAAATTTACAGATAAAAAATAAAAGAGCCATGAGTGGTTTTCCACCCATGACTCTCGTGTTGTTGTTGTTGTTGTTGTTGTTGTTGTTGTTGTTGTTGTTGCGCGAAGCAACTCCCTCAACATCTGCTACTTATTCTTAAGAATGTCGCGAATCTCAGTGAGCAACAACTCCTCCTTTGTAGGCTCTGGCTCTGGTGCTGGAGCGGACTCTGCAGCAGCCACTGCCTCCTCCTCCTGCTTCTTCTTGAGACGGATTGAGGTGAGCTTGTTGAAGATCTTAATCATTACAAACACGCTGATTGCAATGATAAGGAAGTCAACTGTAGTCTGCACGAAGTTACCATAGGTGAGGTACACGGGGTCAACAGCCGCTACAGCCTCAACCGCGGGAGTGATAACATCGCCTACGTTGTAGACAACCTCGCCTGCCTCGTTGAATACGGTCTCGGTAGCAACAACTGCATCCTGAGCCTCAACTGCTGCAACACCCTCCTTGATAGTCCACTTCAAATCCTTGAAGTCTACACCACCAACCAATACACCCACACCGGGCATGATAACGTCGTTAACCAACGATGTTACAATCTTACCAAAGGCACCACCGATGATAACACCGACTGCCATATCCATCACATTACCCTTAAGGGCGAATGCCTTAAACTCCTGAAGTAATCCCATAGCTTGTTTAGTTAAGTTTGAATTATAATTTGCCACAAAATTAAAGATATTTTTTTAATTATGCAATAGCGAGAAGGGGCGAATGGCATCTCGCCATCCATCCCCTTCATCATCCGAGAGACTCGGACCAACTTTATACTTAACTATGCAAGGGTAAAAGTGCGTGTTAATTTGTTGTCTCCACCACCACGGTCTCATCCACCTCCATGCCCCAGTCGAAGAGCTCCATCGCGCAGTCGTTCTGCATCTGCAGGATGACGTTCCCAGCGTTGGGGTCATTCATCAGGGCATACAGGAAGCGACGCGAGGTGTGATACTGGCGCTTAACCTTCTGCGAGAGGCAGTCGTAGAAGGCGCGCTGTGCCTGCTTGTCCAAGCCCGCGGGTAGCACACCCTCGGCCACGAGCCACGAGTAGGGGAAGATGTGGCGCAGGTTGTGTGGATCGGTGTCGAGGCGCTCGACGATTGTTGAAACGACATAGACATCGAGAGTGTCGCCACGACCTGGCAACTCGTAATAAAGGGCATAGGTGGGGTAGTCAATCTCTATGGCCTCGATGACATCGCCCGAGAAGTCGTCAAACTCCACAACCTCGAGGTCTTCGAGGTAGACCATGTCGCGGTAGTTGTCAATCTCGTTGCGAACCGCCTTACGGTCATCATGGTTCCAACCTTTTCTCTCTGTACAACCCACAAGCGCAACCACGCCCATGGCAATAGCAAAAAATAGTAGACTCTTTTTCATCTCTTATCTTGGTTTTTGTTTGTGTTGTCATTTGCAAGTGTCGTGCCACGCTTGTCGCGTGGGGTGTATAGCGAGGTGACATATACCGTGAACACGGGAAACATCGCCATGCCTATGATAGGCAATACCACGCATATAACCTTGCCTATGGCCGTTACGGGAAATATCTCGGCACCCACCGTAGTCATATTCATGCAGGCCCACCACAGAGCATCGCCAAAGCCGTGTACCGCGCTATTTACGGGTGCTTCATACTCGTAGAAGAACAACGCCGAGAAGTAGGTGCATACCCCCACCGTAGCGATGTATGCCCACAGCAGACGTGTGGTGCGTCGTGCTATAAGCCACCTTAATGTTATATATAGTGCCATCACTGCGCGAAGCATAACAATGCCACTAAGCATCATCTCGCTATTGTGATTCACCGCGACATCAAACCACACAAGGAGCGTATGATAGGGTATGGAGAGAAGTAGCACCACTCCGTTTTTCAGTAGAAAGCGCCACGGGTGGGGTGAGTGCACCATAAGGGCCATGAAGTCTATAATAAATATAATGCACACACCAAACATCGCCCACGAATAGCCTTCGGAGAAGCGTGCCAGCTCCTCTGAGTAGATAATCTCTGCCGAGAGCGATGCCAGTAGCAGAATACTCGCAACGAGTGTGAGTATGTTTATAATCCTAAGCAACATGCGAAACCCGATAGCAATGTATATGCCATTTGTATGATTGAAAAAAAATATATACCTTTGCAAGTGGTTAGGCAAAAACAAAAATCAAATATCGTTATGAGAAAACTTTTTACACTTATTACATTGGGTGTGGCTGTGTTGTTTGCATCGTGCGACACCGATGACAATGGTGGTGCAATGAAACACCTCACCTTTACCTCTGACATGAAGATGGTTGTCGAGGCTGAGGGTGGCAGTGTCGCTATCACCTACACACTTAAGGACGCAGTTGCTGGCGAGACTGTAGAGACATCTGTCGTTAGTGGCCAGGAGGTAATCAAGAGCATCACATCTCCCGCAACGGGCGTAATCCTCGTAGATGTAAATGCTAACACAGGTGCTCAGCGCATCGCTATTATTGCCGTAAGCTATGGCGACGAGACCGCAAATGTTACAATCCAGCAGAAGGGTTCAGGCAGTGGCGGTGGCAATGGTGGCAACACACAGGCCGATGTGGAGTTTCAGGCATCATGCCTCGATGGCTACTACTATGGTGAGAAGTATGGCGACGGCACAGACCGCTACGCCTTCTTCCTCTCGGACCAGGGTCTAAACAATGGTGGTCAGGCATATCCCAACGGCACATACTACTACATCGACTGTTTCTCACCCGCAAATAAGAGCCTCACGCTCCCCTTGGGTACCTACACATTCGACATGGCAAACACGGGTAATGCCTATACTATCAACAGCGAGAATTGCCAGCTTATCCTAACGGGCGATAGCGTAGAGTCTACAACCACTACCTACATGACCAACGCTAAGATGGTTGTGTCGGCAAATCAGATTACACTCGAGGCAACCATCGATGGCAAACTCCACAAGGTGACATTCTTTGGAAGTCTTGAGCTTGAGGATGTTAGTGGCGAGAATCCCGACGATGGTGGCAATGATGACCCCACGGGTGGTCAGGAGGGCGAGGCGCAGTCTACTCTTACCGCAGACCGCCATGTAACCTTCGAGGGTGAGCACCGCGCAAAGTGGGGCTACGAGGGCGACTACTGGCAGACTGGCTACTCTAACTACACTATCTACATTATGAACAAGTCGGGTGGCTATGTTTATGGTGACACCCTTCAGTTCGACCTTATCGCTGACAACTCCGCTACCGATGGTAAGTTTGCGGGTAAGTATACCATCTCCGACAAGCCTGGTAAGCTCGTTATGATGGCGGGCTTCACAAACAAGTATGCTCAGGCCGTAGGTAGCTGGTTCTATGAGTATGGTGGTGGCTCGGCAAGTGGCTACAAGAACTACGCTATGATTAAGACCGGCACGGCAGAGTTCATCGACAATGGTGATGGCACTCACACTGTAATCCTCGACGGCTACGACTTCAAGGGTAACAACATCACTTGTAACTGGACCGGTGTTATCGAAAAAGATTAATTTCTTGTGATAAGGGGTCATCTGCGACCTCTCAATCCAAAGAGCGAATGGGCAGTACGCCACAGTACAGCCCATCCGCTCTTTCTCTTTATCGAGGCCACATCTAACCCCTTCTGACAAAAAATTAGGGTTCGGAAGTGGGGGAGGGCGATTCCCCATATTGTACGACACAAAAAAAGACCGAATCTCTTCGGTCTTTTTTCTTTATTATGGTGTTATACTACCATGCGAACAATGGATACTGCTCCATCATAGCATTTACATCCTTGCGTACTGCAGCGATGTTTGCCTCGTTCTCGGGGTCAGACAACACGCGGTCGATAAGTTCTGCGATGTAGTCCATCTTATCCTCCTTCAAACCACGAGTGGTGATTGCGGGAGTACCGAAGCGCAAACCAGATGTTGTGAATGGTGTGCGTGAGTCGAATGGCACCATGTTCTTGTTTGTAGTGATGTCGGCTGCTACCAAACACTTCTCTGCGAGCTTACCTGTCAACTCAGGGAACTTAGTGCGCAAGTCAACGAGCATGAGGTGGTTGTCGGTGCCACCAGATACAATCTTATAGCCGCGCTTTGTGAGAGCCTCAGCCAAAGCCTTAGAGTTCTTAACAACCTGCTGCTGGTACTCCTTATACTCGGGAGTGAGCGCCTCGCCAAATGCCACAGCCTTAGCTGCGATGACGTGCTCCAATGGACCGCCCTGGATGCCGGGGAATACTGCAGAGTTCAAAATTTGCGACATCTTCTTAACGACGCCCTTAGGAGTTGTGTAGCCCCATGGGTTGTCGAAGTCCTTGCCCATAAGGATGATACCGCCACGAGGACCACGGAGGGTCTTGTGGGTTGTAGAAGTCACGATGTGTGCATACTTAACGGGGTTGTCCAACAAGCCTGCAGCGATAAGACCTGCTGTGTGAGCCATGTCGGCGGGCAACAAAGCACCTACCTTATCTGCGATCTCGCGCATACGCTTGTAGTCCCACTCACGAGAGAATGCCGAAGCACCACCGATGATGAGCTTGGGCTTGTGCTCGAGTGCCAATGTCTCCATCTCATCGTAGTCGATGTTACCTGTCTCCTCCTTAAGCTTGTAGCCTACGGCGTTGAAGTACATGCCCGACATGTTAACTGGCGAACCGTGTGAGAGGTGACCACCGTGTGAGAGGTCGAGACCCATGAATGTATCGCCGGGCTTAAGGCACGCGAAGAATACTGCCATGTTTGCCTGAGCACCAGAGTGTGGCTGAACGTTAGCATACTCCGCACCATAGAGCTTGCAGATGCGCTCGATAGCGAGATTCTCAATCTTATCCACAACCTCGCAACCGCCATAGTAGCGTGCTGCGGGGTAGCCCTCAGCATATTTGTTTGTACATACAGAGCCCATAGCAGCCATCACCTGGTCGCTAACGAAGTTCTCCGAAGCGATAAGCTCAATACCCTTCATCTGACGAGAGCGCTCCTCGGCGATCAAGTCAAAAATCTGTAAATCCTTGTTCATTTTAGTTGTAGTATGTTGTTGTTTTTATTTTCCAGCTAACAAAGATATGATATAAAAATTAAAAATCAAAATATTTTAACGACATATTAACTCCACAAATGGCATATATATTGCCCTCGAGGAGAGAAAAACGAGCCTATATAAACGATAATAAGCATATAAGTTATGAATATCAACACCGGAAAGGGTACAATCCCCGCAATAGCCCTCTTTGCAATATGGTCGATATCAGCCGTCGTCTCGCTGCCAGGCCTTGCCATATCGCCCATCCTCGATAAACTCGACTCGATATTCCCAACGGCAAGCGAGCTGGAGGTAGAGATGCTCGAATCGCTGCCTTCGCTACTCATCATACCATTTATGCTGCTGGCGGGCCACCTCTCGAAGCGAGGCAATAAA
>JAZRAT010000088.1:0-4799 GCA_045634725.1 Alistipes sp.
GCATAGCCTTGAGCGATATCGCTGAGGATAGTTTCTCTGTGGTGGAGTATATGCCCTGGAAGCCACTCTCCTCCTTGCGCGATAGCACCTGCTCTATGGGCTCTATCTCGGGGTGCACGAGGCTCAGGCGCCCCTTAAACAGCGAGGGGCGGCCAAAGACCATATACTCGCGCTGCGGCTCTATGCGCTTCTCCACCCACTTGATTCCCTGGAACCATACCAGCTCGGCACTTCCCGTGGGGTCTGTTACCTCGACCATGAAGCGACGCTTGGCACCCTCGCCCGTGAACGACTTGCCCACGATGCGACAGCGGATGCGCACATAGGTGGTCTCCATCGACTCATCTATCTCCGAGATGCGGAAGGTGCGTGTGCGGTCGATGTAGCGATAGGGGTAGCGGGCGAGCAGGTCGCCAATGGTGCGTACGCCCACCTCACGCTCGAGGAGGCGTGCGCGTACCTCGCCCACACCGCCGACATACTTTATCTCTCGACGCAGTATCTCAGACATCGCTACAAAGTGTTGTGTGTCAACTATATAACTGTGATAGAGCGTACGGGGGCAATCTTCTCCAGGCGTGCCTTACCGCCAAGCTCCTCAATCTCCACGATGAAAACAAACTCCTTCACCTTGACGCCATACTCCTTGCCATCCTTTACGATGCGCTGGCTCTGTAGTGACTCTGCAAGGCCCTCGGCTGTGCCACCCGTAGCGAGCACGTCATCGAGGATGCTCACCTCGATAACATCACCCTCCGCAGGGCTCTGTGCGATGTCGCTGAGGCGGTAGTAGAGCTTGTCGAAGCCATACTCCTTCTCTATGAGCACCTCCTGGAGGTCACCCTCGGCGAAGGGTAGCTTGCCGCTCTTACGCACGGGAACTATGTTCTCTACATGCTCCGCCTCGGTGAGAAGGGGCGCTGCGAAGAGGAAGCCACGCGCCTCGGGGGCGATGATTGTGGCTGTGGTGCAGGCCTCGCCTACGCGGTGTGTAAGCTCACGGAAGATGGCCTTATTCTGCAAGAAGGGGATGATGTCAACAAACACGATGCCCTCCTTTGGGAAGTCTTTGTAGTATTTGAGTACCTCTTTCATTATGATGGTAGTATGCTGATTTTCAGTATGTGCTATCGCTCGATATCCTTGAAGTAGCGGTATGTAGCCACGCGGAGCTCCTCTACGGCAGCGTCATCCGCAACGATGATGCCTGCGGGGTGGAGCTGCAATGCCGAGAGTGTCCACTGGTGGTTGTAGCTACCCTCGATGGCGTGGCGCAATGCGCGTGCCTTCTTACGGCCTGTTGCGAGGATGAGCACCTTGCGGGCATCCATGATTGTGCCTACGCCCACGGTGAGCGCCTGTGTGGGCACCAACGAGATGTCACCACCAAAGAAGCGAGAGTTCACGGCGATGGTGTCGGGCGTTAGGGTCTTGATGCGTGTGCGTGACTGAAGCGATGAGAAGGGCTCGTTGAAGGCGATGTGACCATCCTCGCCTACGCCACCCATGAAGAGGTCGATGCCTCCCGCTGCCACGATAGCCGCCTCGTATGCCTCGCACTCGGCCTTAAGGTCGGGGGCGTTGCCGTTGAGGATGTGCACATTTGCGGGGTCGATGTCGATGTGCGAGAAGAAGTTTGTCCACATGAAGGAGTGGTAGCTCTCGGGGTGTGACTCCTCGAGGCCTACATACTCGTCCATGTTGAATGTGATGACATTCTTGAACGACACCTCGCCCGCCTTGTGCAGGCGGATAAGCTCGCGGTATGTCTCAAGGGGTGTTGAGCCTGTGGGGAGGCCGAGCACGAAGGGTGCGTCGGTTTTTGCGGCCTTAGCCTTAATCTCGGCTACGATATGCGCAGCAGCCCACTCGGCCACCTCGCTTGATCTATCTTTGATGATAACTCTCATAACTTTTATTATTTGGGTAGATATTTATTCTTAAATTAGCGGTAGACAATCGGGAAGTACATCGCCCTATAGGTCAGCACTCACCTTCCCGTAGCCTAAAACATTTTCACAAACACTTCGATTGCCTGATACTCAGCCATACCGAGTTTGTCGTAGAGCTGTGCGGTGTTCTGCGTACGCGCCTCGGCACGCTGCCAGAACTCGCGCGTGTCGCTGCCTGGGAAGGGCACGATATCCTTCTGCGAGAGGTGGCGGTAGATGGCGTGGCGCTTCTTGAGCATCTCGTCGGGTGATAGGGGCACTGCCATGTCCACCATGCCGAGGTTCCACTCCATCCATGCACCGCGGTAGAGCCATAGGTGGCACTCCTCGCGCCAGTCATCATCCTTCGTAACGTCGAGCGCCTCGAGGATTGCCTCCATACATGTGCGGTGTGTGCCATGAGGGTCGGCAAGGTCGCCCGCAGCGTAAATCTGGTGTGGGCGTATCTCGCGCAGGAGCTTTACGATGATGTCTATATCTTTTGATGTAAGCTCGCCCTTTTTGATGCCTCCCGTTTCGTAGAATGGGAGGTTGAGGAAGTGTGCGTTGGTGTCGGGGTTGAGGCCGAATGAGCGTACCGCAGCGCGTGCCTCGGCACGGCGTATAGCGCCCTTGATGTCGAGGAGCTTGCGGGGCTCGGGCTTACCGCGACGCTTCGACTCGATGGTCTGCTTGACCTCCTCGTATGTGTTTCCGAGGCCGAGCTCGCGTGCTGTGTCTACGTTCTGCAACACCACGTCGTCATGCACCGCCACGTTACCCGATGTCTGGTACGCTACATGCACATCGTGACCCTGCTCCACAAGGCGGATGAAGGTGCCACCCATAGAGATAACATCGTCGTCGGGGTGTGGCGAGAAGATGAGCGCGCGCTTGGGGTAGGGGAGCGATGGTGCGGGGCGTGTCGAGTCGTCGGCATTGGGCTTACCTCCTGGCCAGCCGGTGATGGTGTGCTGGAGGTCGTTGAATACGCGGATGTTGATTTTGTCGTATGTACCGCACTTCTCAAGGAGCTGACCCAACGAGTTCTCGATGTAGTCCTTGTATGTAAGCTTGAGGATGGGCTTGTTCACTATGCCACAGAGCCATACCACAGCCTTGCGCACGAACTTGGGTGTCCACTCGCAGGGACCTACAAGCCATGGTGTCTGCACGCGTGTGAGGTTCTCGGCAGCGCTCTCGTCGATGACAAGCTCGATGTTGTGGTGCTGCTGCAGGTGTGTGGCGGGTACGCGGTCGGTAATCTCGCCCTCGACAATCTGCTGCACGGCTGTCGCCTTCTCCTCGCCCCATGCCATGAGCACGATGCGGTCGGCGCGCATGATGGTGCCGATACCCATGGTGATACCCATCTTGGGTGTGTTCTCCAGGCCGAAGAACTGCTGTGAGTGCACCTTGCGTGAGTTGTGTGAAAGCTCCACGAGGCGTGTGTGCGACTTGGCATATGAGCCCTGCTCGTTGAAGCCCACCTGACCATTCTCACCGAAGCCGATAATCATGAGGTCTATCTTGCGGATTGACTTGTCGAGGTTTGCGCAGTACTCCGATACTTCGCGCTCGGGGATTGTGCCATCGGGGATATGCACATTCTCGGGTCGTATGTCGATATGCTTGAGGAACTCGTCGTGGATACGGAAGTTGCGGCTCTGCTGCTCTGTGCGACGTATGGGGTAGAACTCGTCGAGCGAATATACCGCCACGCTATTGAATGATACCTCGCCCGCCTTGTGACGCTTCACGAGCTCGCGGTAGAGGCCCAGGGGTGTGCGTCCTGTTGTCAGACCGAGTACAAATGGTGGCAACTCCTCGTAGATGTCGCGTGCAGAGGCGTTGTCCACATGGTTGCGTATCATGCGACAGATGATGTCTGCAACATACTGAACGCCATGGTATTCGCTCTCGAAGACGCGTGTTGGCATACGCTCATAGCGGTGCACAATATCTTTGGGTGCCGACTCCTTGATGAGTCCGCCATCTTTGGGTAGTTGATACTTGTTATTCATAGCTCCGTATCGTTTAGTTGTCTCATTAAACCTGTATGCAAAGCATACAACGTTCAAAGATATAAAAATTTTTTCAAAGAGAGGGCCAAAATCACCATTTTTTATAAGCCAATCCTATGTCTAATGGGGTCGGGTGAGGTTTTAACATAAAAAAATCCGAATGGGAGGTACTTGAAGTACAACCCATTCGGACTATCTATTGCGAGGCAGTGAACGCCCCTTTATCGTTTGCGACTACTTGAAGTAGCGGTTGTAGAGACCCTCGAAGCCCTTGCCGTGGCGTGCCTCGTCCTTCGCCATCTCGTGAACGGTGTCGTGGATAGCGTCGTAGTTGTTCTGCTTAGCAAGTGCTGCGATGCGCATCTTGTCTGCACAAGCACCGCTCTCAGCGTTCATACGCTTCTCGAGGTTGGTCTTTGTATCCCATACGCAGTCGCCCAAGAGCTCAGCGAACTTCGATGCGTGCTCTGCCTCCTCGAATGCGTAGCGCTTGAAAGCCTCAGCGATCTCGGGGTAGCCCTCGCGGTCTGCCTGACGGCTCATTGCCAAGTACATACCTACCTCTGTGCACTCGCCCATGAAGTGGTTGTTGAGGCCCTCGAGAATCTCGGCGTTGTCGACCTTGCCGTCGCCAATCTTGTGCTCTGTAACGAACTCAAGTGCCTTGTTCTCCTCAGCCATCTCGGTGAACTTGTCTGCACCAACCTTGCACAATGGGCACTTCTCAGGTGCCTCGTTACCCTCGTGAATATATCCGCATACTGAACAAATAAACTTCTTTGCCATAATCTTATTAGTTTTAGGTGTTAATAATTTTTATATCTTTTTTTATTGGTTTTCTTTC
>JAZRAT010000089.1:0-5642 GCA_045634725.1 Alistipes sp.
CCTAAGGAGATTAAGGCCTTCTATATGAAGCAGAACGAGGATGGCAAGACCGTTCGCGCTATGGACGTTTTGTTCCCCCAGATTGGCGAAATTATCGGTGGTTCGGAGCGTGAGGCCGACTTTGGCAAGCTTTGTGCAAGAGTAGACGAGTTGGGCATGAGCCGCAAGGAGCTTTGGTGGTACCTCGACACACGTCGTTGGGGTTCGGCACCTCACTCAGGTTTCGGCTTGGGCTTCGAGCGTCTGCTTCTCTTCGTGACAGGCATGGGCAACATTCGCGATGTTATCCCCTTCCCACGTACACCAAAGAACGCAGAGTTCTAAAGCATTATGCCTAATAAAACGGCCGGCCCAAGGCCGACCGTTTTTTATTTAGCATAGATTATAAACGACATGGCAAACAGACTTCAACAGACCATACAACTGCAGACGAAGATTTCGCCCCAGCAGATACAGATGATTAAGCTACTCGAGCTCCCCGCGATGCAACTCGAGGAGCGCATCAAGCGTGAAATCGAGGAGAACATAGTCCTCGAGGAGGATGTTGAGTCTCATGCCGACAACGACGAAGCCCCCGAGAAGATATCGGTTGAGGAGTACCTGGGCAAGGAGGACGAGACCCCCGCGTACAAGGCGCGCGTGAATAACTTCTCGAAGGACGACAAGCAACGCCCCGTGTATATCACCGAGTCGCACTCGCTGGGCGAGACACTCATGGAGCAGCTGCGCTTCCGCTCCCTCGGCGAGGAGGAGCTTATCATAGCGGCATATATCGTTGGCAGCCTCGATGACGATGGCTACCTGCGCCGTGACCTTATCTCGCTCTCGGACGACCTCGCCTTTACGCGTAGCATGGATGTATCGGTCGAGGAGATTGAGCGCATACTGCACATCGTTCAGGAGCTCGAGCCCGCAGGCATCGGCGCCCGCTCACTTCAGGAGTGTCTGCTTCTGCAGATGCGCCGCCAGACGCTCGATACAAGCACTAAGCATCTGGCATTCAAGATTGTAGACCACCACTTTGAGGCATTCGCCAAGAAGCACTACGAGAAGCTCATAGCCCGTCTCGGATGCTCGAAGGAGGCCTTCCGCGAGGCTATAGAGTACGTTCGCACGCTCTCGCCCAAGCCAGGCAACCTCCATGTTGAGGGAGGCATCGACACCACGCCATATATCACCCCCGACTTCGTGCTCGACACCACGGATGGTGAGCTGCGCCTTGCGATGAACTCGTCGAATATCCCCGAGGTGCGCATCTCGCGCCGCTACCGCGATATGATGCGCGACATGGTGGCACCCGACGGCACTATCAAGGCCGAGGATAAGGAGGCTGTGCAGTTCGTAAAGTCGAAGATAGACTCGGCAAAGTGGTTCATCTCGGCCATCAAGCAGCGCCACGACACCCTTATGCGCACCATGCAGACCATCCTCGATTTCCAGCGCGAATACTTCCAGGAGGGCGATAAGAGCAAGCTTAAGCCTATGATTCTGAAGGATATCGCCGACCGCACGGAGCTCGACGTGTCGACCATCTCGCGCGTGGTAAATAGCAAATACATACAGACCCCCTTCGGCATCATACTATTGAAGTCGCTATTCTCGGAGGGCATGCAGACCACCTCTGGCGAGGAGGTCTCGAGCCACGAGATTAAGACCATCCTGCAGGAGTGCATCGACAACGAGGATAAGCGTCACCCGCTTACGGACGAGAACCTTATGGACATCCTCAACGATAAGGGCTACCGCATAGCTCGCCGCACGGTGGCAAAGTATCGCGAGATGCTCGACATCCCCGTTGCCCGCATGCGCAAGCAGATATAAGCAGAGGAAGCTAGATTAATGAATTTAGGGAATTTAAGGAGCTTTGGGCTATATACCCCTCCTTAGATTCCCTAATCTTTTCACTCAATACTCTAACGAAATTTGGGTGTCCCAGAATGTCACTTATTATCATCACAAGGAGTAGCGAACATTGTATAAGTCAATTCATCACTAAGTTCAGGTTCAACGGTATCAACATCTAAAACGTCAACACTCAATACAAAATCACCTTCAAACTGAACGCCATAATTCTCTGTATACGGACAACCACCCAACTTGCATTTTTGGTATAACTCATGATCAAAGTCTGCTACGTACTGAAAAGCCTCTTCTTTACTATCAAAGAAATCACTTGTAATTGTTGTCGTATTCTTTGTTTTGTTAACCTTGACGATAGATACAAAATACTTTCCCATAATTCTTACTTCTATATTAAACATTCTTTCTAGAAAGCCCTCCCCTATAAAATAGATGCATTGGTCAAAAATTTCATTTTTAAGCCATAGGATTAAGGTGTTAACACTTAACAAAATAGTGGACAACCGTGAGGTTGTCCCTATTCCTTATATATACCCTAAGACTTAGAAGCGGAAGCCGAGGGTTACGACAGCGATATGGCGCGCAACCTTATCCTCAAAGACGGGGCTACCGAAGTCAAAATTAGCACTCACAGGGTCGGTATAGTAGAAGGTTTGGTGCGCGGTGTACTTCGTAGTGCCATACTGGTAAGCGAGGTCGAGGTAAACCGTGCGAGAGAACTTAAGACCGAGGCCCGCAGTGACATACTCCTGGCGTGTGGGGATGGTGTGGCCCGCGATGATATTCTCATAGCCCTTACGCAGGGTGTTACCGCTATATATATAGCCCGCACGCAATGCCAAGAAGGGCAACAGATATGCCTCGGCACCTACGCGCACTGTGTTACTACCCTGGAACACCATCTTCGTAATGTCGGTATAGTCGAGGCCATAGATAGGCGAATCCTTAAGCTTAACACCCTGATACCAGCTGCGCTCGTAGTCTGCCGAGAGTATCACCCTGCGACCGAGCGTGATGGCAGTACCGAGCAAGAGGCGCGAGGGCGAGGTGTAGTTCCACGAGTTCTCGCCAGCATCCTGCCATACGGGAGAGTCGACATTAAAGTATGCGTAGCCATTGCTTAGCTGGTAGCCATCGGGGTTCGTACCCGCGCTATATGTCGCCGACCACATATCGGCGCTATACTGCATAGAGGTGTTCATGAACGTTGGCGTGTGGTATGCAATACCCACTCTCCACCACTTCACGGGGCGCAGTGTGACACCAATCTTGAAGTTTATACCCGTACCCGAGAGGCGTGTACGCTGCTCATAGTTCATATACTCGAGCTGATAGGGCATATCCTCGCCTGAGGGGTAGCCATCGGGATAGATGTAGTTCTCGCCATAGAATACGCTACGCTTGTAGTTGAGGCTCTGGATGCCGAGCGTAGCACCCACATAGACGATATCCGCGAAGTTCATACCCATGGTGAAGTCATACTCGCCCAACGAGCCACGCACCTCGGTTGCAGAGTACTGGTCAATCTCGGCATACTCCGCTATGCGGTCAATATACCAGCCCTGGTCATCCTTATTCGTAAGGCCATTCTTATATGCCAGGGTAGCACCCCAGAAGTATGGGTCGTTGCCGAATGACATTGTGCCATCCGAGTTTGTCTGCAAGCCATCGACATTCGACAGCGTGCAGAGGAAGTTTGCCATAGAGCTTGTCGCGGGGTTGGCAATCGAAGCGCTCATGGTGTTGTAGTTGAAGTCGGCGATGCGGTTATATACAACACCCAAGTTGAGGTTTGTCAGCGCTCCCGTGCCACGATAAACGGAGAAGACACCGCCAATGCTCGACATGCCGAAGCGCTCGGCGTGGTCCTTAAACTCCTGCTGGCGCTTGGGAACACCGACATAGAAGTCATCGCTATTCGCCGTCTTAGACTTCGAGAACTGCATCATGGGCGAGAAGCTGAAGTCGCTCTCGACGTACATACCTATACCCGCGGGGTTGAGCGAAGCGGATGTGAGGTCTGCACCAAGTGCGGTAAAGGCGTTACCCATACCCATGCTTCGCGCCGTGCCGTAGTTGTGCGACGTGAAGGATAGGTTCTGCAGGTCGCTCCAAGTAACTATGTCGTTGTTGAATGTTGTACCTCCGAAGTCCTGTGCCGAGAGGCGTGGCGCAGCGAAGAGTGACACTGCAACCACCATGGTGAGTATGTAAAGACGTCTCATAATCAGAGTATTAAAAGCGTTTTTAGGAGTATTACGACAAGGAGTATGCCACACTGCTAAGACATACTCCCTGAAGTGTTTTATCTGCGGCTGCTACCACTCGATGAGCCACTGCGGAATGAGCCCGAAGAGCTTGACGAGCTTGAGCGGCTGCTCGATGATGAGCCCGAATAACTTGAGCTACGGCTCGATGAAGAGCTTGAGCTGCTGCGGTAGCTTGAACCAGAACTTGTCGAGGTGCCTCGGTTTGTTGTGGTTATGGTGCCACCACTTGTCTGCGTACCGCGTGTCGAGCTTGATGAGCTACCCTGACGGAAGTTGCTGTTGCCACTCGACGAGCTACCAGTAGTCTTGTTGCTCT
This sequence comes from Alistipes sp., assembly GCA_045634725.1. Lineage (GTDB taxonomy): Bacteria > Bacteroidota > Bacteroidia > Bacteroidales > Rikenellaceae > Alistipes. The sequence goes on from JAZRAT010000089.1 coordinate 4,447, forward strand.
GGATGTTAGTCGACGATGAGCTCGAGCTTGAACTGTTGTTACGCGTAGAGGTACCTCTATTTATATTGCCCTGGCGGAAGTTGCTATTCGCATTATTGTTGCTACTGCCAACGCCACTATTCAAGTTCGACGCATTGCCACTCTCGATGCGTGTATCCGAAACCACATAACCATTATTTCTGTTGTTGGTCGATGTGTTGTTGTTCACACTTGTGCCATTGAAGCCCTGCGATGTTGAGCCACCATTGTTGGGGCGCACATTCACGCGGTTGTCCGACGAGCCATAGTTGCGGTTGCTTGTGGGCGATGTGTAGCGGTTACCCGTGCTCACACGGTTACCATTCAAGTTACCTGGGCCAGATGATGCACCCGAGCCTGCGATGCCACCAGGACGATACTCTGGGCGGTTATCGGGCTTGTGTCCGTGGTTATGACCTGGGCGGTGCGCAGGTGGCGGAGGCGTATGGTGATGACCTGGATGGTAGTGGTGGTGATGGTGATGATAGTAGTAGGGATCGTAGTAACCATACCAATACCAATCGTAGTAGTGGGGATTGTAGCAGATGTTCCAGTTCCAGTCGTACCACGAGTAGCGGGGATAACCCCACATAGAGTAGTAGAATGGGTCGACATGATAGCTCCAGCCATAGGTCCAAGGCGAGGCATACAAGCCGAAGGTTACGTTTGTAGCACCCCACGAGCCGAACATCGAGGTGATGTACTTAGGCTCCACCCATACCTGATTACCCGACACCATAACGTTGTAGTATGATGGGTCATACGCTGTAACGTAGTATATCGAGCTGCTGCTGAGCATGTCGTAGTAGCTCGAGGGCATGTTGTATGTAGGCGACTGGAAGCCATAGAGACGGCGTGCGTATGCGCTCTGATAGTCGTCAGCCACGACATTGACATAGTTTGGCTGGTTGTTTATCGTAGCGTAGTACTCGGCCTCTGCCTGTGCGGCATTAGCCTCGGCTATGCGTGCCTCCCACTGCGCCTGACGTGCCTCGGCCTCAAGGCGCTCAGCCTCGGCCTCTGCGCGAAGTTGCACAGCAACCTCTGCACGATTATTTGTCCTATAGAGATCGCTTGTTCCGTATGCCGCCGAGTTGAACATCGCCGTGCATCCCGAGAGTGCGAATGCCATCGCAACAATCGGCAATATTATAAGTGACCTTTTCATGACTCTATAT
>JAZRAT010000090.1:0-9324 GCA_045634725.1 Alistipes sp.
TGATGTCCAACTTACGCTTATTAGCAGGGCTGACAACCTTGATAGCTGCCTTATGGTTGCTCCACTTCTGAGCCAACTCACCTGCTGGAGTCTTAGCATCTAATTTATAAGCCATAATATATTTGTGTTTTTATTGTTTCAACAAGTGAGGTAATTATACGAACAATACGAGCTCCTTCTGCTCGAGAGCGATGTACTCGTTGATAATCTCGGGGTTAGTCTGTGTCTGTACGAAGCAGAAGATAGCAACAGCAGCGAAGCCCAAGAGAATGAGGGTAGCTACGATGTTAGAACCGAGCTTTAAGCGGGGATACCACTTGTCGTTTGCAGCACCAACGCTCTGGAACATAGACCATACACCGTGTGTGAGGTGGAACCACAAAGCTACGAACCATACGAGGTAGAGAGCAACGTTATACCACTTAGAGAAAGTTACCATCATAAGAGCAGCGCCGTTTGTAGGAGCGATGCCTGCTGCATGGTGACCACCAATAATCTCAACAAGCTGCATCTTAGACCAGAAGTGTACGAGGTGGAGACCAAGACCAAGGATTACGATGATACCCAAAACGAGCATGTTCTTTGATGCCCAGCTTACGCCCTTCTCCTTAACAGTTACAGCGTAGCGCTGCTTACCACGAGCACGGTAGTTGTCGAGGTTGAGGATGAATGCGTAAACGAAGTGGATAAGCACCATCGCTGCCAAACCAACAGTTGCAACGAGTGCATACCAGTTAGCACCGAGGAACGCACAGATCTTGTTGTAAGCTGCGGGCTCGATTAGCATTACGAGGTTCATTGCCATGTGGAAAAGAACAAAGAGAACAAGGACGCAGCCTGTGAGGCTCATAACGACCTTCTTTCCCACTGATGATTTAGTTAGAAAACAACTCATAGTGTAAAAAAATTAGTTATATTTGTAAATAGTTTTGTCGTCTATTGTGTTACACAGTGCACTCACAGCGATATAAACACGGTAAATGCTTCTGCAAAGATAAGAAATGTTTGCAAAATAACAATACCAAAATAGACTTTTTACACGCTAAAGATGCGTTTATTTGACCAATATTAATTTATATATATAGGTAACAAGCTAATAATATCGCAATTATGGAGGATAAGAAGAGTATAAGGAGCGAGGTGCGTCGCCGAATAAAACTTATGTCGGAGGAGGAAAAACAGAGTAGTGCCACGGCAATTTTCTCCAAAGTGGAGGCGACAACGACCTTTGCCAATGCCAACTGCATTGCCTTGTTCGTTGCTATGTGGGACGAGGTGCCCACCACCGAGGCCCTGGAGCGTTGGCGCAATTTGGGCAAGCGCGTTATCGTGCCTCGCGTCGAGGGCGATATTATGCGCTACTACGACTACCACCCCGACAAGATGGCTGTGGGAGCATTCGGCATCATCGAACCTACGGGCGAGGATGAGGTAGGTGCTGATGCCATCGATTTGATGATTGTCCCTGCGCGAGCATTCACACCCAAAGGCGACCGCTTGGGCCGTGGTGGAGGCTTTTACGATAAGTATATGGCGCTCGAGGGATTCCGCGCAGTGAAGTATGGCGTGGCGTTCAGTTGCCAGATATTCGACTCGCTACCCACCGACCCTCACGACATAGCCGTAGAGGCGGTATTTACGGAGTAAGATAAATAACAAACGGGGCTACGCCGATGGCGCAACCCCGTTCTCTTTTCTTCGAGCTACCCTATTAGAGGTTAAGCTCCTTAGCGATATCCTCGAGTTTCTTGTCGAGCGCGGCCAAAGTCTCGTCGAACTTATCAACAGACTCCAACTTAGCCTTAACGCCGAAGTAGAACTTAATCTTGGGCTCTGTACCTGAAGGACGTACCGATACCTTTGTACCGTCCTCGGTAATCCACTGCAATACGTTGCTCTTCTCGTCGATACCCTCGATAGGCTTTTTCTCTCCTGTGCGAACATCGAGCTCCTCCAAAGTCTTGTAGTCGAGAATCTTAACTACGGGTGAGCCAAGGATTGCAGTAGGAGGTGTCTGGCGGTAATCGACCATCATCTGCTGAATCTCAGCTGCGCCATCCTTACCCTTGCGTACCACGTTCACCAAGCCCTCGCGGAAGAAGCCATACTTAACATAGAGCTGCTGCAACCACTCGTAGAGTGTGATGCCCATAGTGTCACGCGCCCATGCTGCAGCCTCCGCAACGAGAGTGATAGCAGCAACGCCATCCTTATCGCGTACGAAGTCGCCAGGCAAGTAACCGAATGACTCCTCGCCACCACCGATATACTTAGTCAAGCCCTCCTGCTCGCGGATGATCTTTGCGATATACTTGAAGCCTGTGAGGCAGTTGTAGCACTTAACGCCGAAGTGCTCAGCCACTGCATCGGGCATCATAGATGTAACGATAGTCTTTACGACGAACTCCTTACCAGTAATCTTGCCGAGCTCTGCCCAACGTGTGAGCTGGTAGCACATCAAGAGAACGAGGGTCTGGTTACCATTCAACAATACATAGTCACCCTTACCTGTGCGGAGTGCCACGCCGAGACGGTCAGCATCGGGATCTGTAGCCATAGCGAAGTCTGCACCCTCCTTCTCAGCAAGCTCGATAGCCATAGCCATGGTCTTGCGCTCCTCGGGGTTGGGCGATGCAACTGTTGGGAAGTTGCCATCGAGAACCATCTGCTCCTCTACACATATAATATTATTGAAGCCGTAGTTACGCAACGACTGTGGAACGAGCTTCACACCAGCACCATGCAAAGGTGTGTAGACAATCTTCATATCGTTGTACTTTGCCACTGACTCGGGGGAGAGTGAGAGGGCCTTAATGGCTGCCAAATACTTCTGGTCGAACTCATCACCAAGGATGTGGATATTCTCGGCATTCTTGCCTGTGAGCACCTGGCTGTTGTCGGTAATCTTACCAACCTCCGCGATGATGTTTACATCGTGGGGCGAGGTAACCTGTGAACCATCGGTCCAGTATGCCTTATAGCCATTATACTCCTTGGGGTTGTGTGACGCTGTAACCATAACACCCGACTGGCAACCGAGCTCACGAATAGCGAACGATAGCTCGGGAGTGGGACGGAGTGCATCGAAGAGGTATACGATGAAACCGTTAGATGCGAAGATGTCAGCCACACGCTCGGCAAACATACGCGAGTTGTTACGGCTGTCGTGAGAGATGGCTACCTTAATCTGCTCACCTGCGAAGTTGAGCTTAAGATAGTTCGCAAGTCCCTGAGTTGCAGCACCTACGGTGTAGATATTCATGCGGTTAGTACCCACGCCCATGATGCCACGCAAGCCACCTGTACCAAACTCGAGATCCTTATAGAAGCTCTCAACAAGCTCATTCTGATTGTTCTCCATCAGGAAGCGAACCTCCTGCTTAGTCGCCTCGTCGTAGTTACCGTCGAGCCACGCCTGTGCTTTCGACGCTACCAACTTATCCAAATCGTTTGTCATAGTGCTATTAGTTATATTTATAGATTATTGTTTGCCAATGAAAAAAATCCGATATGCAAATATAATAAAAATAATTGAAACTCTACTATATCAGCCAATTAAATTTTATTGCAAAAACTACGCCCGAAAGCCCCTATCAAAAAAATCGGATTTTGCAACTCTTTTTTGAGTTTATTTTAATAAAATTATCCACATCTTTGCAATGTCAAAAACGGCTTAATTGTCATCGACAAATCGAAGCTGGTTTTAGCAGAAAGAGATATAAAAACGTAACTAATTGAAGCAGAGCATTTGAACTGTTTCGGGGGAGTTATCGCCCCATATAAAATAGAGTAAAAAAAACGTGATGACGCAAACGGATACATACACACAGGTGTGGCAAGACTGTCTCGACAGACTCCAACTCACAATCACAGAGGAGGAGTATGTTAAGTGGTTTAAGCCCATCCGTCCTATCGGGTTTGATGGCTCAAACCTCCGCTTGCGCGTGCCCAACGAGAGCTTCGTTGTGAACATCGAAAAGCTCTTCCTCTCACGCCTTAAGCCCATCATCATGGAGCTCTATGGTGCTGATACTCAGCTTCATTATGCTGTACCTCGTGAGGTGCGCCCACAGCAGACCGAGACTACCACAACGGCAGTTCCACAGTTTGCGCGCCCTATCGACACTGCAAAGATACAAAATCCTTTTGCATTACCAGGCCTTCGTCGCATAGTAATTGACCCACAGCTCAACCTGAACTACACCTTCGACAACCATATTGAGGGCGAGTGCAACCGCTTGGCGCGCTCTGCAGGTATGGCCGTGGCAGTATCTCCAGGTACTACAGCCTTCAACCCATTATATATATATGGTGACTCGGGTTTGGGTAAGACACACATCGCTCAGGCTATCGGTCACGAGGTGCGTCAGCGTCACCCCGAGTTGCAGGTGTTGTATGTCTCGATGAACAAGTTCCAGGCGCAGTTCCAGACTGCTTATAAGAACGGCGAGATTACCGACTTCATCAACTTCTATCAGATGGTCGACGTCTTGATTATCGATGACATCCAGGAGCTAACGGGTAAGACAGGTACACAGAACGTATTCTTCAACATCTTCAACCACCTTCAGTTGGCGGGCAAGCAGCTCATCCTCACATCGGATAAGCCCCCCGTGGAGCTTAAGGATATCGAGCAGCGACTCTTGACTCGTTTCAAGTGGGGTCTCTCGGCGCAGTTGAACGTACCCGACTACGAGACTAAGGTTAAGATCATCCGCGCTAAGGCACAGCGCCTCGGCACAAACATCCCCGAGGATGTTGTGACCTACCTTGCGGAGAACATCTCGGCCAACGTGCGTGAGATTGAGGGTGCCCTCTCGTCGCTTATCGCCAACGCCTCGTTCCTCGGTCGCAAGATTACCATCTCGCTTGCCAAGGATATTTTGAAGGTCTACGTTAAGCTCACACAGCGCGAGATTACCATCGACCACATCGTGAAGGTTGTCTGCGAGTACTACGACATCGAGCTTGACACCTTTAACTCTACAAAGCGCACACGCGACGTAGCACAGGCACGCCAGGTGGCAATGTTCCTCGCAAAACAGCACACCAAGGCTCCGCTAACGGTTATCGGCTCATCCATCGGTGGTCGTAACCACGCTACGGTACTCCACTCATGCAAGGCAGTGGCGGACATGATGGATACCGATAAGACATTCAAGGCACAGATTGAGGAGATCGAGAAATTGGTACTCAACAAGAATTAATAAAAGGGGTGGCTAAAAGTAATTTAGCTACCCTTAATTCTTCAGTAGGCTGAGAGTTAATTTGTTGTCAGAAGGCTGCAGATACAACGCTCGGCAAAAAAAATGCGGATAGGCTGTACTATGGTGTACTACCTATTCGCATTATATTTTGTTAGCGGCAGTAGATGTCTGCCTTATCACAACAAATTAAAGACCAGTGATACGCTTTATCTCATTAAGCTTATTCAACGCCTCAAGGGGTGTAAGCGAGTTAATATCTAAGCCCTTGATCTGGTCGCGGATAGCCACAAGTACGGGGTCGTCGAGCTGGAACATAGAGAGTTGGATATTGTCCTTGGTCTCGATTGCCGATGCTGCCACGGCGCGCTTCTTGCCACGCTCCTTGATAGCTCCGCTTGGCACAATCTCACCCGAGCCATATACCTTCTCGAGGTTACCCAATATAGCCTCTGCACGCGACACGATAGAGCGAGGCATACCCGCCATGCGTGCAACGTGAATACCGAACGAATGCTCCGTGCCACCACGCACAAGCTTACGCAAAAAGACGATATTATTATCCACCTCCTTGACTGTAACATGGTAGTTCTTCACGCGAGGCAACATATTCTCAATCTCGTTGAGCTCGTGGTAGTGTGTAGCGAAGAGGGTCTTTGCCGCACCGAGACCATTGTTGTGGAGATACTCCACCATAGCCCATGCGATAGAGATACCATCGTAGGTACTCGTACCACGACCAATCTCATCGAGCAAGACCAGCGAGCGGGGTGATATATTATTAAGGATGCTTGCCGACTCCAACATCTCGACCATAAAGGTAGACTCTCCCTCGGCGAGATTATCCGAAGCTCCCACGCGCGTGAATATCTTATCTACAACACCTATGCGCGCAGCCTTTGCTGGCACGAACGAGCCCATCTGCGCCATGAGCACGATGAGCGCCGTTTGGCGAAGCAATGCCGACTTACCCGACATATTAGGACCCGTGATGACGATAATCTGTTGCTCCGTGGTGTCGAGTTTTACGCTGTTGGGGACATACTCCTCACCGATTGCCATAAGGGTCTCGATAACGGGATGGCGACCATCCGTAATGTCGATGACGTCCGAATCATCAACCACAGGGCGAACATAGCGACGCTCCGTGGCTATGCGTGCCAACGACTGCAAACAATCGGTGTAGGCGATAGCCTGAGCATTGCGCTGCAAGGGTACGATATATTGTGCTATAAACGCCACAAGCTGGGCATATATCTGCGTCTCTATCTGTATGATACGCTCCTCAGCACCAAGAATCTTCTGTTCGTACTCCTTCAACTCCTCGGTGATATAACGTTCGGCATCCGTAAGCGTCTGCTTGCGTATCCACGACTCGGGAACCTTATCCTTATGCGTATTGCGCACCTCGATGTAGTAGCCAAAGACGTTGTTATATGCCACCTTCAATGAGGGGATACCCGTAAGTTCGCTCTCGCGCTCCTGCAACGAGCGTAGGTAGTCCTTGCCATGAAGGGCTATACGACGCAACTCATCCAACTCTGCCGAGACACCCGACGCAATGATGCCACCCTTGTGTATCTGATTGGTCTCGGGGTCGGGGAAGATGTCGGTCTCGAGGCGCTTGACAACCACCTCCAACTTATCGAGTCGCTCTGCCAACGCGAGCAACGCCTCACAATCCGTAGACTCCATCATCGCCTTAACCATCTCCACGGCACGCAACGAGTGCTTTAGTTGTATAAGCTCGCGGGGTGTGATGCGCTCCGTAGCGATGCGCGAAGCCATGCGCTCGAGGTCGCCGATGAGGGCTATCTGCTCACGCATAGAGAATGCAAAGTCGGCATCCATAACGAAGTGCTCGACCACATCCTGGCGTTGGGCAATCCTCTTCGTATCCATCAGGGGCATTGCCACCCAGCGCTTAAATTGTCGGCCACCCATGGGTGTAAGCGTGCGGTCGATGGTGTCGACAAAACTGCATCGTGCCACCGAGCTATTCGAGTTGAAGAGTTCGAGGTTGCGGATGGTGAAGCGGTCAATCCACACCGAGTCGCCACGCTCAATGCGCGAGATAGACGATATGTGTGCCGTCTGCTTATGCTCCGTGAACTCCAAGTAGTAGAGGATAGCGCCCGCAGCCGATATACCCGCGCTCATAGTCTCAATGCCGAAGCCCTTGAGCGACTGAACGCCGAGTTGCTTGGTAAGTTTATCACGATTTACCGACTCGGAGAATACCCACTCGTCGAGGCGATAGGTGTAGTGTTTGGAGCCAAAGGCGTCGTTGAAGCGCTCCTCCATGCCACGCTGAAAGACAATCTCGCGGGGCTGAAGGTTTGAGATAAGCTTATCTACGTATGTATCATCGCCCTCAGCAACATAAAATTCGCCTGTCGAGAGGTCGAGGAATGCTATGCCCGTAGTAGTCTTTGAGAAGTAGACCGAAGCGAGGAAGGTATTTTCCTTACCAGCAACAAGGTTCTCGCCCATGACGATACCAGGAGTTACCATCTCCACCACGCCACGCTTAACAAGACCCTTAACCATCTTGGGGTCTTCGAGCTGCTCGCATATAGCAACACGCTCGCCCGCCCTCACTAGCTTGGGCATGTAGTTATCAAGGGCGTGATAGGGGAAACCTGCCAACTCGACATACGACGCAGCACCATTGGCACGTCGCGTGAGCGTGATACCCAAGATGCCACTCGCCTTGATGGCATCCTCACCGAAGGTCTCGTAGAAGTCACCCACGCGGAATAGGAGTATCGCATCGGGGTGAATAGCCTTGATTTGGTAGTATTGCTTCATCAGAGGGGTCTCGACATACTTCTTCTCCTTCGATGCCTTTGCCTCTGTGTTTGTGTCGCTATTTTTCTTTGGTCTCGTCATTGTATTTCGGGGCATATATATATCCTTGCAAAGGTAGTAAAAAAAATGGGATATATGGGCTTATAGAGATTTTTTTACACTCGCGCTTTGAGTTTAGCAAGATTAGTATTAACTTTGTAAGGATATAACCAAGAACATAAAAACTATAAAACAGATACTATGGCAGGAAAAGTTCCTACTCCACACATTGGAGCACAGTTGGGCGAAATCGCCGACAGAGTAATCATGGCGCGCGACCCCTTGCGCGCAAAGTTCATGGCCGAAAACTTTTTGGAGAACCCCGTGCAGTACAACAGTGTGCGTGGCATGCTCGGCTACACAGGCACCTATAAGGGTAAGCGTGTATCGGTTCAGGGCCACGGCATGGGCATTCCCTCAATCGGCATCTACACCTACGAGCTCTTCAACTTCTACGACGTGAAGCGCATCATCCGTTGCGGCTCGGCAGGTGCCTACGACCCCAACCTCAAGCTCGGCGACGTGGTATTCGCCATGGGCTCTTGCACCGACTCTAACTATGGTGCGCAGTTCAACCTTCCTGGCACATTTGCCCCTATCGCCGACTTCGAGCTCTTGCGCTCGGCAGCAGCAAAGGCCGAGGAACTTGGCATCGACTATAAGGTGGGTAATGTCTTGGCAAGCGATGTCTTCTATGGCGACGATGCCGAGAACTGGAAGCAGTGGCAGAAGATGGGCGTGATGGCAGTAGAGATGGAGGCTACGGCACTCTATATGAATGCTGCACGTGCAGGCAAGAGTGCTCTGTGCATCTGCACAATCTCCGACTCATTGGTACACGGCACAGCATGCTCTGCCGAGGAGCGCCAGACATCATTCACCAACATGATGAAGATTGCCTTCGATATCATCTAAAACCTTAGGGGGCTTCGGGCCCCTTTTTTCTTATGAGCGAGATTGTCAACCGCATACCCGCAATTGTAGCGTCGCAGCGCACCTACTTTCGCAGCCACGAGACCCTCGATATAGAGTTTCGCCTAGAGATGTTGCGCAAGTTACGCAAGGCGATTATCACGCACGAAAAGAGCCTCACGGATGCCCTCTTTGCAGACCTACACAAGAGCTATGAGGAGGCTTTCCTTACAGAGATAAGCATCGTCTTGGGCGAGATTGACAACTTCATAAAGCACCTCAAGCAGTGGGCAGCACCCTCAAAAAAGGAGACACCCCTCAAGCTAAAGCCGTCTAAGAGTGCTATCATAACCGAACC
>JAZRAT010000091.1:0-16515 GCA_045634725.1 Alistipes sp.
ACGATAAATCATTATGGAACAGCTTATTCAGGAGTTGAAGGAGCACCTCATCGAGGAGCTTAACTTGGAGGAGATCACACCCGCAGATATCGACGCTGAGGCGCCATTGTTTGGCGAGGGCCTCGGTCTCGACTCTATCGACGCACTCGAGATCATCCTTATATTGGAGAAGTACTACGGCGTTAAGCTCGCAAACTCTGCTGAGGCAAAGCCCGTATTCTACTCTGTAAAGACCCTTGCCGAGTATATCAGCGCGAACCGCAAGTAGGAGTATGGCAATTGTTGTGACAGGTGTAGGTGTAGTCTCGGCACTCGGCGTGGGTGTCGAGCGCAACCTTGCGTCGTTGCGCGAGGGTGCGAGTGGCATCTCTGCGCACCCTACACTCCTCAAAACAAGCCACCGTCTCCCCGTTGGTGAGCTCGCCATGAGCAACGAGGAGCTACACAATCTCCTCGGCATCTCACCCCGCGAGCACCTCTCGCGTACCGCACTTCTGGGTATCCTTGCTGTGCGCGAGGCACTGCAAGATGTAGACATGAGCAACCCCACACGCATAGGCCTCGTATCGTCGACCTCGGTTGGAGGTATGGACCTTACGGAGCACTTCTTCGAGCGTTTCATCGAGGATGAGCGCGCGGGAAGGTTGCGCGATGTTAGGATGCACGACTGCGCCGCAAGCACCGATGCTATAGCGCACTACTCGGGCATCAAGGGCTATACCACAACGCTCAGCACCGCCTGCTCGTCGGCAGCAAATGCCGTGATTACGGGAGCTAAACTCCTAAAGCACAACATCGTGGACAAGGTTGTTGTGGGAGGTAGCGATGCGCTGAGTGCCTTTACGCTCAACGGCTTCAAGTCGTTGATGATTCTCGACGAGAACCCATGCCGTCCCTTTGATGAGACACGCGCGGGACTAAACCTCGGCGAGGGCGCAGGCTACATCGTTCTACAGCGTGAGGAGGATACTACTGACTACATCTGCCACCTGGGAGGCTACGTCAACCGCAACGATGCTCACCACCAGACAGCATCTTCAGCAGAGGGCAATGGTGCCTATATGGCTATGGCCGATGCCGTTGCCATGGCTGGTATTGAGCCTAGCGCGGTGGACTACATCAACGCCCACGGCACGGGCACACCCAACAACGACGCATCCGAAAGTGCAGCCTTCGTACGCCTCTTTGGCCAGAACGTACCACCCTTTAGCTCGACAAAGGGCTATACGGGACATACGCTTGCCGCAGCGGGAGGCATCGAGGCGGTGTTCTCGGTATTGGCCATCCAGCATGGCTTTAGATATGCCAACCACAACTTTAGCGTGCCCATCACGGCATACAACCTCACTCCCATCACTCAGTTTGAGGAGGGCGCAGAGGTTAAGTGTGTGCTTAGCAACTCCTTTGGTTTTGGTGGCAACTGCAGTTCAATACTTTTTACACGTTAGGCTATGAGGTGTTTTATCGAGCGCGTGGTCACCAACCACGATGTCGCAACCGACATAAAGGTGCTTATCCCTGATGCGGGACTACGACGCCGTATGAGTCGCGTGATTAAGAGTGCCGTGACAACGGCCATTGAAGCACTTGGTGGCGTGGAGGGCATAGGCGCTCTCGACGGCATCATCACCGCTACGGGCTGGGGCTGCCTTGCCGATAGCGAGCGCTTCCTGCGCAATGTCATCGTCGACAAGGAGCAGTTGCTCAACCCCACACCCTTCATCCAGAGTACGTTCAACACCGTAGGCGGTCAGATTGCCCTGTTGGGTCATAACCACTGCTACAATGTGACCTATGTCAACCGTAGCCATAGCTTCGAGGATGCACTCCTCGATGCCATGATGCGCGCCGAGGATGGCGATAGCGAGCATATGCTGCTTGGTGCTTTCGACGAGGAGACACCCTCGCAGAAGCGCATCATGGAGCGCATGGGTGCCTTTCGCAATGTGGCGTGTGGCGAGGGTGCTATGTTTGCCATTGTGGGTGCCAAACGTAACGAGCGCTCCATCGCCGAGGTTACGACATTGGCATTCCCCGCAGAGAGTCTCTCACGCGAAAAGGTCGCAGAGCAATATGCTACATCGGCCCACGCGCACGTTATATATAATGGATACGCGGAGCAGGGTCTCTTCCCCACGGCTTCGGCTATGTGCTTTGCCGAGGCGGTGAAACTCGTGACAGAGGGTACCCCCGAGGTTGTTATATATAACGAATATTTTGGTGCATCACCCACGGTTATTGTCGTTAGATGTCTTGCCTAGGTATCATACTTCTGGTCTTGTTGGCAATATTTGTCGCCGTCAACATCTTCATGGTGTGGGCATCGGCAGATGTGGGGAGTAATATCTACGTTAAGGCTCACTGCAAGGGCGCAGTCAAGGATAGGTGCGTGGCGCTAACCTTTGACGATGGCCCCGATGCCGAGAATACGGCAAAGGTGCTCGACGTGCTCAAGCGCCACAACATCAGCGCTACGTTCTTCCTTATAGGCAAGAACGTCGATGCACACCCCGCACTTGCGTTACGCATGGTCGAGGAGGGACATATCGTTGCCAACCACACCTACTCACACGCCTCGACATTCCCGTTGGGAGGCAGAACCGATGTGGAGCAGGAGATAGCGCGAGGCAGCGAGGCGATATACCGAGCAACAGGACGTCGCACACGACTCTTCAGACCTCCGTTTGGAGTTACAACACCCAACATCGGCAAGGCGGTGAAGGGCACAGGCATTGACGTAATCGGCTGGAGCATACGCTCTTACGACACCAACAGTCGTCCTACACGCAAGAGCGTTGTGAAGGGCATTATGAAGAGGATACACCCTGGCGCCATAATCCTCCTGCACGACAGGTGCGATGGCGCAGAGGAGCTACTCGAGATGTTAATTACGGAGTGCACACAACGCGGATATCGCTTTGTGGCACTCGACGAGATATTAAAGATTCAGGTCTATGAGGGGTAAGGTTTTACTAACTGTGATGGCTCTTTTTGTGGGCTTCGGCGCTTCGGCGCAGAGCCTCAACGCGGAGTTCGAGCGCGAGCTTAAGGCAAAGAGCCAGGGCATAACATCTATCGTTGCCGAGATGACGCAGACACGCGAGGTGGCTGTGTTGGCAGATGTCGTAAAGAAGGAGGGCGACTTCCGCTTTAACGAGCCATGCAACATACTCCTCTCGTTCGACGACGGCGACTATATCGAGCTCACGGCAGAGTGGTTCGAGATGAAGAGTGGCGCAAACGTAACGAAGCGTAGCGCGAGCTCCAACCCCATGCTTAAGCAACTAAGCACGATGCTCACAGCCTGCATGAGTGGCGATGTGGAGAGCATAGCGAAGGGCTTTACCCCCACCATCACCCAGAGCGACAAGGAGTGGCGCGTGGTGCTTAAGCCCGAGCGTGGCAAGGGCGCAGCAAAGATTGCGGAGGTGGAGCTGATTTTCGACCGCAGGGATATGTCGATAAACAGTCTCAAGATGGTCGAGAAGTCGGGTGACTACACGATGTATACATTTAGAAACAAGCAATTTAACGTGACCAAGTAGGGCCACGAGTAATAACTAACTTTTATGCGTTTAGAGGGTAACTTTTACACCATTGATAGCATCACCTCACCCGCCGAGGGTGAGCACAACGTTGTTGTGACGCTTATGAAGGAGCACCACATCTACGAGGGACACTTCCCCTCGCAGCCCGTTGTGCCTGGCGTCTGCACCCTTACCATCATCCGCGAGGCACTCGGCAAGATTCTCGCTCGCCCCGTGTCGTTCGCCTCGATCAAGGATTGCAAATATGTCTCTGCGCTCATCCCCGAGGAGGGACTACGCATCGCTATCAACATCACGCTCAGCGACACCAAGCTCCGCGTTAATGTTGAGCGTTGCGACAACCAGCAGACAGTGCTTAAACTACGCGCCGAGATACGATAATGGAGAGTGCGATGCTTACACCTAGCGAGAGGCTGAAGGCCTTGAAGTGCGCAGTGATTATTCCGACATACAACAATGTCGGCACCATTGCTACGGTCATCGCCGATGTCAAGAAGTACGCCTCGGACATCATCGTCGTGAACGATGGATGCACCGATAACACCGCCGAAGTATTGGCATCAATAGATGGCATTAAGGTCATAGATTATGGTAAGAACAAGGGTAAGGGCTACGCACTTAAGCTCGCACTAAAGCGTGCATATGAGTGGGGTTATGAGTATGCCATAACCATCGATGCCGACGGCCAGCACTATGCCGACGACATCCCCGTATTTATCGACCGCATCGAGGAGGAGCCCAACAGCCTGCTTGTGGGAGCTCGCAACCTTGCGGCCGACAACATGCCCTCGAAGAATACCTTTGCCAACAAGTTTTCGAACTTCTGGTACAGGGTCGAGACGGGTAAGCGCCTCACCGACACACAGTCGGGCTACAGACTCTACCCCCTAAAGCCCCTGCACAACATACGCCTTATCACTCGTCGCTACGAGTTCGAGGTTGAAATTATCGTGCGCGCAGCATGGCGTGGCATCAACGTGGAGAATGTGCCCATCAAGGTATACTACCCACCCATTGAGGAGCGCGTGTCGCACTTCCGTCCCTTCAAGGACTTCACGCGCATCAGCATCCTCAACACCGTGCTGGTAATCTACGCACTCCTTTTCTACTACCCCTGGCGCTTCTTCCGACAGTTCTCGCCAGAGAATGTCCGTAAGTTCATGGCGAAGCATGTCATACACAGCAAGGAGTCTAACGTGCGCATGTCGTGTGCCATCGCCTTGGGTGTCTTTTGCAGTGTCATACCCGTATGGGGCTATCAGGCTATTCTTGCGGCAGTCATAGCGCAGTTGCTACGCCTGAACAAGATTGTAGCCGCGGCATTCACGGGTATCAGCATTCCGCCCCTCATCCCTGTGATTATATATGTTAGCATGGTGCTGGGCGCCGAGGTCCTCGGTATCAAGAACTATGCTACGCTCGAGAATATATCCCACCAGTCGGCGCTCCAGAGCATAAACCAGTATGTCGTTGGTAGTATGATACTTGGCGCGATACTCGCCGTCGTAGGATTTATCATCGCATACTTCATTATGCGAAAATACAGACATAGCCATGAGTAGACTCTTCATCTTCATATACGAATGGTTTGAGCGACATAGAGTAACATTCTATGTCGTGCTCGTTGCTATGGTTGCCCTCTGTGGAGTTATGGCATCGCAGATGTCGTTCCAGGAGGATATCACCAACTTCTTCGGTAGCGACAACGACAAGAAGAGCGCCTCGTTTGCAAATGTTGCGGTCAAGGATAAGATTGTCGTGATGATTAACGGCACCGACCCCGACGCTATGATTGCCTCTGCCGAGCGCTTCGAGGCCGAAATTGAGGCTATGGTGGAGTCGGGGCTCATTAGCTCGGTTACGGCCTATGCCGATGAGGATACCATAAGCGCCTGCACCGACTTTGTCTACGACCACCTGCCCATCTTCCTTACTGATGAGGACTATGCTACCATCGAGGCAAACCTCAACAACGAGGGCATCGAGGCATCGGTAGACGATGTCTACGACCTGCTCACCTCACCCTCGGGAATGGTTGTGGGCGATGTTGTCATGCGCGACCCCCTCAACATTGGCACGCCCCTACTCCAGCAGTTCGAGGCCTTCGCCCCCGACATGGAGTATGAGATATACGAGGAGAGACTCTTCACGGCCGACCTCACTACGACGCTCATCTTCATACAGCCCGCAAATGGAATGGGCAACACGGGCACAAACGATGCCCTCGTAAGTGGTCTTGAGCAGGCCGAGAGGTGTGCCGAGGCTGATGGCGTGACGCTCGACATAATCGGAGGCCCTATCGTTGCGGTGTACAACGCGCGACAGATAAAGATGGACTCTGCAATTACGGGAGGCATCGCGCTGATTGTCATATTGTTGGTCATCTTCCTCTCGTTCCGAAACCGCCGCTCTATACCCCTTATCATCATACCCCCACTCTTCGGTGCGCTCTTCGCGCTGGCTTGCGTATGGGCTATTCAGGGCGAGATTTCTACCATCGCCATAGGTGCTGGTACGGTGGTATTGGGCATATCGTTGAGCTACTCGATACACATCGTCTCGCATCTGAACAACTGCTCCTCGCCCAAAGAGATTCTCAAGGAGCTCACAGGCCCCCTCACCATCGGATGCTTCACTACGATAGGTGCCTTCGCCGCGCTTATCTTCACCTCATCGCCCCTATTGCAGGATATGGGTCTCTTCGCCGTGTTCTCGCTTATCGGCACGACGCTTTTCAGCCTCGTATTCTTGCCCCACTTCCTGCGCGGTTTCGACTCTACGAAGCGTAGCCCGCTACTCGGCAAGATTGAGGCCTTGGTAGGTTATCGCTATGAGGGTAACAAGTGGATAGTGTTGCCCATACTTCTGCTTAGCATCGGTGCCTTATTCCTCTATGATAAGGTGGAGTTCGACGAAGATATGTCGAACATCAACTATGTGCCCGAGCATATCGCGAAGGGCGAGGCACGCTCGATGGAGATATTGGGCGACGAGAGCAACGACATCTATATCGTCACGGGAGGCGAGAACCTTAGCACCATTACTGCGGAGTATGCCACACTCGACACACTCCTTCGCAACCACCACGAGGAGGGCATCATAAGCGAGGTTGCCACCGTAGCCAACTTTGTCATCCCCCGCGAGGAGCAGGAGCAACGCATAGCTCGCTGGGAGGCCTTCTGGGCGGAGCACCGCACCACAACCCTCGCAACGCTTGAGGAGGTAGCCGTGGCCAAGGGCTTCAAGGCTGGGGCATTTGCCCACTTTGAGGAGCTTATAAGCCGAGAGTACACCCCCTGTGGCTACACCGCCGAGGAGATAGGCGCTATACCCATCGTTTCGGAGTGGGTGGCCAACAACGAGGAGTTTTCGTCGCTTATGTGCCGCGTCGTAGTGCCCGAGGAGTGCAAAAACACGCTCTACGCCGAGATTGACAAACTCCCCAATACTACGATTATAGACCGCAGCTACTTCTCCGCAAAGATGGTCGAGGCTACGAGCAACGATTTTAATTACATCCTGCTGGTCTCATCCTTGATTGTCTTCGTGGCGTTGTTCATATCGTATGGTCGCATCGAGCTTACGCTTCTGACATTCTTGCCCATGGCTATCAGCTGGGTGCTTATCCTTGGCATGATGGCACTCTTCGACATCAAGTTCAACATCGTGAACATCATCCTCGCCACCTTCATATTCGGCATCGGCGACGACTTCAGCATCTTCATCATGGATGGCCTATTGGAGGAGTACAAGAGTGGTAAGCGCGTGCTGGGCGCACATAAGACGGCGATATTCTTCTCCGCCTTTACCGCCATTGTGGGCATGGGTGTGCTGATATTTGCCGAGCACCCCGCGCTAAAGTCCATAGCCCTTATCTCGGTGCTTGGCCTTAGCGTCGTTGTGCTTGTTTCCTACACCATACAGCCACTGCTCTTCCGCCTACTCGTTACGAACCACACCTCGAAGGGCAAGCTACCCTACACACTTGGCGTAATACTCAACACGGCATACACATTTATCTACTTCCTCGTGGGCTGCATCGTGATGAATCTATACGCCCTCGTGCTGATTATCACGCCCATAAAGCGACGCACTAAGAAGCTGGCTTTCCACTGGTTCATATACCTCTTCACACGCCTCTTCCTCGCCACGCTCTTCGGCATCAAGACCATCCGCCAGAATACGGCGAACGAGCGCTTCGAGAAGCCCGCAGTTATCATCGCCAACCACCAGTCGTTTGCCGACATCTTGCTACTGCTATCCACCACGCCCAAGGTCGTGATGGTCACTAATAGCTGGGTGTGGAACTCGCCCTTCTTCGGTTGGGTTGTTAAGTATGCCGACTTCCACCACGCCGCCGATGGCTATGAGGCGCTGGCAGAGAGGGTCAAGGAGCGCGTCTCGGAGGGCTACTCCGTTGTTGTCTTTCCTGAGGGTACACGCTCGGCAGATTGCTCAATACAGCGTTTCCATAAGGGTGCATGCTACCTTGCGCAGTTACTCAAGATTGATATTCTGCCCATCGTCATCTACGGCGCGGGACACCTCTCGGCAAAGCATCAGGGCTTCTACATCAACTGTGGCATCATGGCTACACGCATCATGCCTCGCATCGAGCATGGCGACATGACCTACGGTGCTACATACCAGGAGCAGACAAAGGCCATGCGTCGCTACTTTGTGAGGGAGTATCGCGATATGTGCGAGGAATTTAGCCGTGCGTATAACCCCTACTTCAGGTCGCTACTCATACGCAACTACATCTACAAGGGCCCCATCATGGAGT
This sequence comes from Alistipes sp., assembly GCA_045634725.1. GTDB lineage: Bacteria > Bacteroidota > Bacteroidia > Bacteroidales > Rikenellaceae > Alistipes. The sequence continues at coordinate 8,335 of JAZRAT010000091.1, forward strand.
GGTATATGAGGGTTAAGTGTCGCATGGATAGCTACTACGATGTCTACGACAGACTCATACCCCGCGATGCCACAATCACCGATGTGGGTGCTGGCAATGCGCAGTTGGACTTCATGCTTGCAAACCTCGCTCCCGAGCGCAAGATATATGCTATCGATTACGATTATAGCAAGATGGAGGTTGCACGCAACTCCTTCCTCGGACGACGCACAGGCATAGAGTTTATGTGTGGCGATATGTGCACAATCGAGTTCCCCAAGTCGGACTACATACTCTTTAGCGACAGCCTCCACTACATCGACTCGGAGCGACAGAAGAGCGTTCTGGAGCGCGCCATAGAGAGACTCAATGAGGGTGGTTGCATCGTAGTGCGCGATGGCAATGCCTCAAAAAGCAATGCCCACAACCTCATAGAACTCACTGAGTTGTGGAGCACTAAGCTACTAAAATTCAATAAGACGACCACCGACCTGTGCTTCGTTAGCGAGGAGTGGATGAGGGAGTTTGCCATGGCTCACAACATGGATATCGAGATTAGCAAATATTGGAAGTATAGCTCTGAAACGCTGTACATATTAAAAACCAGGAGATAATGAAAAAGTATGATGTTATAATTATTGGTGGAGGCATCGGAGGCCTTGCCAGTGGTATCATCCTTAGCAAGGAGGGACTCAGCGTATGCATACTCGAGCAGCATAGCATCATTGGCGGTTGCTTGCAGTCGTTCAAGCGTCATGGCCGTACCCTCGACACCGGCATGCACTATATCGGTAGCATGGGTGAGGACCAGATTATGCACCAGTATTTCAAATATTTCGGCATCACCGACAACCTTCGCCTTCGCAAGCTTAGCGACGACGGCTTCGACTATTTCCACTTCATGGATGGCGAGGTATATAGCCATGCCTCAGGCAATGAGCGCTTCATCGAGACACTCGCAACGCGCTTCCCCGAGGATAGAGAGGGCATCAAGGCTATCGTGGGCAAGATGCAGAACATCGGCGACATGATTGCTCCCGAGGTGTTGCGCAGTGGCAAGCTCTACAACCGTGGAGGCAAGGACTACACCTCAGTTTCGGCATACAGCGAGATTGAGAAGGCTATCTCGAACGACCGCCTACGCAACGTTTTAGCAGGAAATACGGGTCTCTATGCTGGTGACCGCCTCACCACTTCAATGTATGAGTATGGCGTTATCACACACTCCTATATCCAGGGTGCCTACGCCTTTGAGGATGGTTCACAGCAACTTGCCGACCTTATGGTGCGACAGATTGAGCGCAATGGTGGCGAGGTGCGCCTCAACGCCCGCGTGTCGAAGATTCACCTCGAGGGCGACAAGGCGGAGTACGTTGAGCTGACATCGGGCGAGAGAGTCTACGGAGATAAGATTATCTCATCTATCCACCCCTCAACGACCTTCTCGATGCTCGAGAACAACACCGTCTACAAGAAGGCATTCTTCACGCGCATGAACTCGTTGGCAAACACCTACGGCATCTTCACCACATATCTGCTTATGAAGCCCAACACCGTGAAGTACGAAAACCGCAACCACTTCTACTTCAACATCGACGATGTGTGGGGCTTGGAGGGCATGTACAAGGGTGTCAACATCCCTGGTGTGCTGATGTGCATGCAACCCAACTCGCGCAACGAGTACACCGATGTTATAAGCCTGCTTGTGCCTATGCCCTTTGAGCAGTGCGCACGCTGGGCCGACACCACCGTGGGTCGCCGTGGCGAGGATTACAAAGCATTCAAAGAGCAGTTCGGCAATGCCGTTATCGACTTCGTGTCGCAGTTCAATCCCAACCTCAAGGGCAACATCGAGATGGTACACACCGCCTCACCCCTCACCTACCGCGACTACACCTCGACACCCGAGGGTAGTGCCTACGGCCTGGTTAAGGATTGTCGCAACCCCTTGGCATCGCTCGTCTTTGCACGCACCAAGATATCGAACCTCCTGATTACGGGTCAGAGCCTCAACATCCATGGTTGCCTCGGCGCGACAATCTCTTCGGCTGTTACCTGCTCGGAGATTCTCGGCGAGGAGTACTTGGCAAAGAAGATTGGTAACGCATAATCTACGTTGTTATGGTCTGGACAGTCGTTGCATGGGTATTTGGAGCACTTCTTCTGCTGGTGGTGGCACCTGTCATCATCATGGTTGTGCTATACCTTTGCGCAGACTTCCTTGAGCCACACACGAAGCTCGATGTCAACTCTTTAGCCCACCATAACGATAGCACCCTGCGCAAAAACCGCTATGGACTGTGGGAGGTGCACATCAAGGGCGATGCTATAGAGCGTGGTGCAACCTATGGAGTGCTCTGCGGGGAGTTGCTTAAGCAACAGGAGGAGATCTTCTACCACCGCATACATGAGCTTGTTCCCTCACATCGCTGGGTGGAGTTTCTGCATAAGGTCGTCATACTCTTCAATCGCAACATGGCACGCCATATCCCCGAGGAGTATCGCAACGAGATATACGCCATGTCGCTCTCGGCGAGTGACAAACATGCGCGCTATGGCTCAAACTATGTCCGTCAGCTCAACTACCACGCTGCGCACGACATCGGCCATGCCATGCAGGAGTATATGCTCGTGGGCTGTACAAGCTTTGCGGCATGGGGCTCACGAAGCGCCACAGGAGAGCTTATCGTAGCGCGCAACTTCGACTTCTACTTGGGTGACGACTTCGCAAAGAATAGGGTCGTTCACTTCGTGGAGCCCACCGAGGGTTACCGCTTTGTGTCGCTCGCGTGGCCCGGAATGATGGGCGTGGTATCGGGCATGAACGAGCATGGCCTGACCATAACGCTCAACGCCCTGAAGGGTGATATACCCACCACCTCGGCAATACCCATCTCGCTCTTGGCGCGCCACATCATGCAACACGCCACGACAATAGACGAGGCATACGCCATAGCCAAGGAGGCCAAGTGCTTCGTATCGGAGTCGATGCTTGTGGCCTCGGCGAAGGATGGCTGCGCTGCGATTATAGAGAAGACCCCCAAGTGCACGGCAATATCCCGAAGCGAGGAGAACCACCTGCTATGCACTAACCATGCGCAATCCGAGGAGCTTAAAGGCCATAAGCACAACCTCGAAAACATGGCAAACTCTGATAGTCCCTACCGCTATGAGCGCCTGCAGGAACTTGTTGAGCGCCATGCACCTATAGATGTCGAGAGCGCCATCGCCATTCTGCGCGACACTCGCGGCAAGGGTGATAGCGACATAGGCCTCGGCAACGAGAAGGCCGTAAACCAACTCATCGCCTTCCATAGCGTGGTCTTCGAGCCCACGAAGCTACGCCTATGGGTGTCGACTGCGCCATGGCAGCTCGGCGAGTTTGTATGCTACGACCTCAACAAAATATTTAGCGGGGAACTCAACAATAGGAAGTGTTACACCCTTGAGGAGCTACACATCCCAGCCGATGAGGCTGCCATTGCCGAGATATGCCCACGCATAACCCGCTTCAGGGAGCTATGCGCGACACTCCGCACACACACCAAGGAGCATACACATATTGCCGAGGAGGTTATCGCAGAGTTTTCAATATTAAACCCCAGCCACTACCTCACGCATGAACTCTTGGGCGACTATATGATGGCCATGGGCGACAGGGCGAAGGCTACGACATATTGGCAACGAGCCCTGGAGCTGGAAATACCCCACGCAAAGGAGAGGCGCAGAATAGAGCGAAAAATAAAAAAGTAACACATACATATGATCAAGGACACAACACTTCACTACAAGACTCCCGAGGAGATAAAGGCGTTCCAGGAGGCACGACTACGCGAGACACTTGCCTATTTGCAGGACCACTCGGCCTTCTATCGTCGTATGTTCCATAGCAATAATATCGACATCAAAGCGATAAAGAGCATCGAGGACCTCGCACAGCTACCCACAACATCGAAGCAGGACCTGCAGTCGCACAATGCCGACTTCTTGTGTGTAGACCCTGTGGAGGTTATCGACTATGTCACAACCTCTGGCACACTCGGCGAGCCTGTGACCTTCGCACTTACGGAAAACGACCTCCAGCGCCTTGCCTATAACGAGGCCTCGTCATTCACCATGGCGGGATGCACCAAGGGGGATGTTATTCAGCTTATGACCACCATCGACCGTCGCTTCATGGCGGGTCTCGCCTACTTCCTCGGAGCGCGCGAGTTGGGCTCGGGCATCGTGCGCGTGGGTAACGGCATCCCCGAGTTACAGTGGGATACCATCAACAGAGTGAAGTCTACGACATGTATCGTTGTGCCCTCGTTCCTTACGAAGATGATTGAGTTTGCCGAGAAGAGTGGCATCGATCACAACAACTCCAACCTCAAGCGCGCCATCTGCATCGGCGAGGCACTACGCACTCCCGAGGGTGAGCTCACAACGCTCGGTGCGAAGATTCACGAGAAGTGGCCCTCGCTGGAGTTATTCTCGACATACGCCTCAACCGAGATGCAGACATCGTTCACGGAGTGCAAAGTACACCGCGGTGGCCATATCCCTGGCGACCTTATCATCGTAGAGTTGCTCGACGAGAACAACAATCCCGTAGCCGATGGCGAGCCTGGCGAGGTTACCATCACTACGCTTGGCGTCGAGGCTATGCCCCTGTTGCGCTTCAAGACTGGCGACATATGCATCCGTATGAGCGAGCCCTGTGCGTGTGGCAGAAATAGCGCACGCCTTAGTTCGGTTATCGGCCGTAAGAACCAGATGATTAAGTTCAAGGGTACGACCATCTATCCCCCCATCCTCTTCGACATCCTCGACAACATCCCCGAGGTGGAGAACTACATCGTCGAGGTATTCACCAACTCGCTGGGCACCGACCAGATACAGATACGCATCGGCAGTAACAACCACTCCGACGCCTTCGTCAAGCAGATTAAGGATATCTTCCGATCGAAGGTGCGCGTGGCTCCCGACATCCAGTTCGAGTCCGTAGAGCTTATCTCACGCATACAGACACCTCCCATGAGCCGCAAGGTTGTCAAGTTCTTCGACCTTCGCCACAACGCCTAATTGCACAAGTATGAATATAGAGTTGATTGTTGTCGGCAAGACCGATATGAAGGAGGTCGAGGCACTGGTTACGATGTACACCAAGCGCCTTAACCACTATGTTAAGTTCGCCATTACGACGCTTGCCGATGTGCGTAATACGAAGAACCTCTCGGCTGCGGAGCAGAAGCGCATGGAGGGCGAGGCCATTTTGCGCCTTGTCACCGATTCTGACCACCTCATGCTTCTTGATGAGCATGGCCTGGAGTTGCGCTCCATAGAGTTTGCCGACCTACTGCAGAAGCGCATGTCGGCGGGCACGAAGCGCTTGGTATTTGTTATTGGAGGCCCTTATGGTTTCTCGGATGCTGTCTATCAGCGCGCCAATAGCAAGCTCTCGCTCTCGAAGATGACCTTCTCGCACCAGATTGTGCGCGCCATCTTCACGGAGCAGCTCTACCGCGCCTTCACCATCCTCAAAAACGAACCCTACCACCACGAGTAGGGAATAGTCTAACAAGGCTACATTGGCATTTCACTCGCCACATAACTTTATAAAATAAGGGACTACCAAAACGATGGTAATCCCTTATTTCATTTATTTAAGTTTGGGTTAGTAGTTTTTATAAATCCGAATTCCATTCGCCGTCGGCATCCTCATATATAATCGCACGGCTATCTCCCTTCGACTTTAGGAGCTCATAGGCCTTATAGAGGTTGTAGCCATTGCCCGCGCGCTTGCCAAGCGAAAAGGCGATGATAGAGACATGATTCTGCGCGCGGTGGTACATGCTCTCAACACGGCGCAGGTACTCGTCAACCAACTCGGGAGCATTGGCGGGTGTGCCACCAATAGCGCGGTTGTCGGCACACGAGGGCGATGCCACAGCGGCGCAGTCGATAACATAGATACCCACCCTATCGCATATATCGTAGAACCAACGGGGCTGGGGATAGTCGGGCGTGAGGCAGTTTATGCCACGCTGTTTCAGGGCCTTAATCTCGCGCTCCGTTGTAGCCTTATCTGCCGCAGCGTTATACACCTCCTTCTTGAGGGTCAAGGGTTTACCAAAGGCTGTTATCGCGCCATCCTCGGTATAACCATACTGGGCAAAGCCCACCTTCAAGGGGATATACTCCCAGAGGATGCCGCTGCGCTTGACATAGAGCGTGAGGTCGTACAGCTTGGGATTGGCAGGGCTCCAGCGGTTGGGATTGGAGTTGTAGATATAGGGTTTGAAGCTCAAGGTGTCGCGCGTGAACTTCTCGAGTGCGAGGTCGTTAACGCTATACTCCATAAGCTTGCCATCGGGGGCGTAGATGTCGTAGCCCACCTCGATAACCTCATCCGAAGAGAATGAGTTATCAACCAAGACATCGAGCCTAAGCTCCGCAAAGCGCTCCAACGAGTCGGGTACGAGGCGTACATTGAAGTCGTAGATACCCAGGCGGCGCTGTGCGAAGATGTAGCAATTGTCAAACTGCTGGCGCTGCGGCATGGTCAGGCCCTCGGCAACGGCGGCCATATATGGCTCCTCAACAACCACAACGGCAACGACATTCTTACCCTGCACGAGGTAGGGAGAGATGTATATCTCGGTGGGTGTGAAGCGGTCGATGGCCGAAGTTATCTGCGCGCCATTAACAAAGATTGTGTAGTCGCCACCCACGTTCTCGGTGTGGAGGTATGCGTTGTAGTCGTTCCACGATGCGGGGACATCTATCTCCTGCTCGTAGACCGCACGCACGCTACCCTCGCCCTCGAACTGAAGCGTGGGGCGCAGGTCGATATATTTGTCGTTATTTACGCGGATGTCGCTCTTGGCGTCGGCGCGTTTGTCGTAGCAGATAAACTCCGTACGGCCGATTACGGCCTGTGCCGCTGCCATGTCGAGTGACACGACGAGTGCCAAAATGGCAAATATGGGGTACAAAAAGCTCTTTTTCATGGTTCTAATTTATGACAAAGATACAAAAAAGCGATAAGTGTGCAATCGTTTGTAAAAAAATTAGTAATTTTGTGACCTAATGTGACGTTATAGGAACGTTGCGCAAAAGCGAAATAATATATAAAACGATATAACAATTATGAAACTTACACGTATCGCCGAGATCCTCAAGATGGAGGGCGACGGCAGAGAGATTACCGTAAAGGGTTGGGTAAGAACCAAGCGTGGCAACAAGAACGTAGCATTCATCGCACTTAACGATGGCTCATGCGTTGCCAACATTCAGGTCGTTGTAGACCTCTCAAAGATCGACGAGGCAGAGCTTAAGGGCGTAACCACAGGTGCCTGCTTGCGCGTGGATGGTACACTCGTAGCATCACTCGGCCAGGGTCAGGGCGTAGAGGTTCAGGCGTCAAAGATTGAGATCTATGGCACTGCAGACCCCGAGACATACCCCTTGCAGAAGAAGGGTCACTCATTGGAGTTCTTGCGCGACATCGCATACTTGCGTCCCCGTACCAACACCTTTGGTGCTGTGCTCCGCATCCGTCACGCTATGGCATTTGCCATCCACAAGTACTTCAACGATCGTGGTTTCTACTACTTGCACACTCCCCTTATCACCGCTTCTGACTGCGAGGGTGCTGGTGCAATGTTCAACGTATCGACACTCGACATGCAGAACCCTCCCCGCAACGAGGATGGCACTGTAGACTACACACAGGACTTCTTCGGTAAGCACTGTAGCCTTACCGTATCTGGTCAGCTCGAGGGTGAGCTTGGTGCTTTGGCACTCGGCCAGATCTACACCTTTGGTCCTACCTTCCGTGCCGAGAACTCTAACACTCCACGCCACTTGGCAGAGTTCTGGATGATCGAGCCCGAGATGGCGTTCTACGAGTTGCAGGACGACATGGACCTCGCTGAGGACTTCCTCAAGTACCTCATCCGCTACGCTATGGAGAACTGCCGCGAGGACCTCGAGTTCATGAACAAGATGTGGGACAAGGGCCTCTTGGAGCGCCTCCAGTTTGTCTTGGACAACGACTTCGTACGCCTCGACTACACCGAGGGTATCGAGATTTTGAAGGCTTCGGGCAAGAAGTTCGAGTTCCCCTGCGAGTGGGGTTGCGACCTTCAGTCGGAGCACGAGCGCTACCTCGTTGAGGAGCACTTCAAGCGTCCCGTTATCCTTATCAACTATCCT
>JAZRAT010000092.1:0-1605 GCA_045634725.1 Alistipes sp.
AAATGATATCTTTCTTCATAATTGTTTCTTAGTTATATATTAGCATTAGCGGACTTACTCCTTCTTTGCAGCTGCTGCGCGTGCCTTAGCGTGACGCTTAGCTGTCTGGATACACTCGCGGCGTGGGATGATGACTGATACACCCTTGTACTCAATCTCCTCGCGCAAGATAGACTTGATCTCCTCCATGTTCTTTGGCAGGGGCACCACAACGCGAACGTGCTCGGGCTTAACGCCTACGCCACGGCAGATATCCTCAATCTTGCCTGTACCTGCAGAGTCCTGACCACCTGTCATACCTGTTGTGAGGTTATCCGAGATAACAACAACAACATTTGCGTTAGAGTTAACACAGTCCAACAAACCGGTCATACCAGAGTGAGTGAATGTAGAGTCGCCGATAACTGCGAATGCGGGGAACTGGCCAGCGTCCGCAGCACCCTTAGCCATGGTGATTGAAGCACCCATCTCTACGCAGGCGTGCAATGCCTGGAATGGGGGCAAAGCGCCGAGTGTGTAGCAGCCGATATCACCAAAGATGCGGGGATTCTCATACTCTGCAGCAACCTCGTTCAACGCCTTGTACATATCGCGGTGACCGCAACCCTGGCACAATGCGGGTGGACGTGCTACAACGATATCGTCTGCCTCGAGGTTCTCCAAAGCCTCCATACCCAACGACTTGCGTACGCTGTCGGGGTTGAGCTCACCAACGCGTGGGAGGTCACCTGTCAAGCGACCCTTAACTGCCACTGTCGAGGGCACGATAGCGCGTACCATCTCCTCAACAACGGGCTGACCCTCCTCCATAACGAGGATCTCCTTTGCGCCATCAGCAACCATCTTCTCGATGAGCTCAACGGGCAATGGATACTGTGCCACCTTAAGCACGCTACGCTCCTCGCAGTTTGCAGCGTTCTCCATGTAGTAGTTGTATGCGATACCTGTGCAGATTACACCAAGCTCGGGCTTAGTACCCTTGCGGTAGCAGTTGTACTTAGACTCCAACGATGCCTTCATAAGGTCGTCCTGCTGAGCCAAGAGCTGTACATAGCGCTTCTTTGCGAATGCGGGCAACAAGATCCATGTGCGCACATCCTCAGGGCGGTTGATCTCGTTCTGCTTGCGTGGCTCCTCTGTTACGTTAACCACGGCGCGAGAGTGTGCCATGCGGGTTGTTACACGCATCAACACGGGCAACTTAACAGCCTCCGAGAGCTCGAATGCTGCGCGTGTCATGTCGTAAGCCTCCTGCTGGTTCGATGGCTCGAAGATAGGCATCATAGCGAACTTACCATAGAAGCGTGAGTCCTGCTCGTTCTGTGATGAGTGCATAGATGGGTCATCCGCAGCAACAACAACCAAGCCACCGTTAACGCCTGTCATAGCAGAGTTTACGAATGGGTCGGCAGCAACGTTCATACCAACGTGCTTCATACATACGAGGGCACGCTTGCCCATGTACGACATACCGAGAGCACCCTCCATAGCGGTCTTCTCGTTAGTAGCCCAGCGGCAGCAGATCTTGTTCTCTGCATCACCGCGCTTCTCCTCGCGGAGCTGAATGAATTCTGTAATTTCGGTTGAAGGCGTTCCAGGATAAGC
>JAZRAT010000093.1:0-3120 GCA_045634725.1 Alistipes sp.
GTAGTGTTGTGACCGTCGTAAGATACGTTTGCAGCAGCAGGACCTGCAGCATTCTTCATCTCAGGGAAGTCAGTCACGTAAGGCCAGTAGTTACCATCCTTCTGTGCTGCCTTACCATCGAAGTTCTCGAAGTAGAGAGCATCGGTTGTAGGAGGCTCGGGAACAACTACCTGGATGTTGTCCAAATCTATAGTCTGACCACCGTTACCAACGTAGAACTTAACATCATCGAGACGGTAAACAGAAGCAACCTTAGCCTCGAACTTGATGTAGAGCTTATCAGTACCAGCCGCCAAGGTGAACTCAGCAGTAGCCACATTCCAACGACCAGGCTCAGTGCCAGCGTAAGTGTACTCTACGGGAGCCCACTCTGTGCCGTTCTTTGAGATAGATACGATGAACTCCTCGGGCTTGAATGTGCTATCGCCATCCTGAGTGTACTTCTCCGAGCCGAAAGTCATCTTGTAGTTTACCTGTGTAGCATCCAAAGCGATGTCGTTAACCTGGAAGTATGCGCCACCACCGAAGAAGATGTTGTTTGAGCCTGAACCAGCGTAGTCAGAATACGAGCTGTTAGATGTAGAGTTAGCACGAACTGATACACCGCTACCAGAGTAAGTTACATTCTCAGCTGCGGGACCCTCGGGATTTGCGAACTCGGGGAACTGGTCGATGTAGGGCCATGATGTACCAGAGCCATACTCCTTGGTTGCCTCCTGACCGTCGAAGTTGTCGCCGTAGAGCAACTCCTCAGTTACAGGAGCGTCGTTTGAAGCAGACTGCTTAACAGCAATCTTCTTTGTCTCCCAGTTGCCATAGGTCTTGTGCAAAGCGATAACCTTGATGGTTGTCTCACGCGCAGCACCAGAATCGTTCATTGCAACTGCTACGGTAATCTTTGCATCACCAGTACCATTTGCAGGAGTTACAGTAACCCAGTCAACATCTACCTCCACCTTCCAATCTGAGTTGGCAGTAATGTCAACATCCTGGCTACCCTCCTCCATCGCAAAGTTCAATGACTTTGTAGACACCTCCACCGTGGGATTTGCCACAACATCATTGCCCTCATCCTCACAAGCAACGAAACCGAGGGCAGAACCCACTACCATTGCTAAAGCGAAGAATGACTTGAAAAGTTTGTTTGCCATAATGCTTTGTGTTAATTAGTTAAAAAATATTAAAAAGTTAAAAATCATACGCCTCTTATCATATCTCAAAGAGATATGCACTTGGGTTGCAAATATAGCACTTCTTTTCAAAAAAATAAAATAAAGGACAATATTTCTCTTCCACAATATTGGTTAATGAAATATGTTATGGTATTGTTTTATTCGACAAAATTCGCTATATTTGCGTTTGAAAACTAAGATAAAACTATGGCTATAGATAGAAATATGCGTAATATTGAGAGCGACAAAGAGTTCGAGAGCCGCATACGTCCGCAACAGTTGCAAAACTTTGCTGGTCAGGACAAAATCGTCGCTAACCTCAAGATATTCATTAAGGCCGCACTTATGCGTGGCGACTCTCTCGACCACGTCTTGTTGCATGGCCCTCCGGGATTGGGTAAGACCACCCTTGCAAACATCATCGCCAACGAGATGGGCGCACAGCTCAAGGTGACATCGGGTCCCGTACTCGACAAGCCAGGCGACCTTGCGGGCTTGCTTACGAATCTAAACCCTGGCGACGTGCTCTTTATCGACGAGATTCACCGCCTCAGCCCCATTGTTGAGGAGTATCTCTACTCTGCGATGGAGGACTACAAAATCGACATCGTCTTGGATAAGGGCCCCGCGGCACGAAGCATTCAGATTGAGTTGGCACCATTTACTCTTGTGGGTGCTACGACACGAAGCGGTTTGCTCACATCGCCCCTTCGTGCTCGCTTCGGCATCACCTGCCACCTCGAGTACTACGATGCTCCCGTATTGTCGGGCATCGTGAAGCGCTCGGCATCTATCCTTGAGATTTCGATTGATGATGATGCAGCGTTGGAGATTGCCCTTCGCTCGCGTGGCACGCCACGAATTGCGAATGCCCTACTGCGCCGTGTGCGAGACTTTGCGATGGTTGTCGGCGAGGGACATATCGACGTAGATATTACGCGCACCGCACTTGCAGCACTCAACATCGACTCGCGTGGTCTAGACCAAATGGATAACAAGATTCTTGCTACCATTATCGAGAAGTTCAACGGTGGTCCCGTTGGTCTCAACACCGTGGCTACAGCCGTAAGCGAGGAGGCAGGCACTGTGGAGGAGGTATACGAACCCTTCCTCATAAAGGAGGGGTTCCTCAAGCGCACACCTCGTGGTCGCGAGGCTACGGAGCAGGCGTACAAGCACCTAGGCTACGCATATAAGACAACCGAGGAACAATCTCTGTTTTAGCAATATAGACCACCCTGCCTCAATCGCAGGTTGAAGACATAAAAAAGTAATAGCGGACACCGAAATGTCCGCTATTACTTTTTAGGGTTGTAAGTCTAAATTACTCAGCAACAACGTCTACAACCTCTACCTCAGCCTCAGCAGCGGGTGCCTCGACTACAGTCTCAACAACTGCCTCGGGAGCCTCCTCAGCAACTACCTCTGCGGGAGCGATAGCACCTGAGATAAGGAATGTAGCAGCTACACCCAAGATAGCGTACAACTCAGGGAACGCAGCGAGGATAAGGGTCTTACCCATAACGTCGTTACCGTTACCGATTGAAACGATACCGTTAGCACAAACCTTAGCCTGGAACAAAGCTGAAGACAATGTAACGATAGCCATCAAGATACCAGCGCCGAAGATACCAACACCAGTCATCATAGACATATCAGCCTGGATGTAATCGTTAACCATAAAGAAGCCTACGAAACCGTAGAGACCCTGTGAACCAGGAAGCGCTGAAAGGATCATGTAGCTACCGAATGCGCCTGCGTTCTTCTTCATAGCGCCTACAGATGCCATACCGCAACGTGCAGTTGCAACTGCAGATGCCAAACCTGATACACCTACCATAAGGGCAACGCCCAAATAAGCAAAAATCAATGCTGTTGTCATAATTGTTTAAGTTTTAATTTGTTAATTATTATTTGTTATTCTTATTCCTTAATTTTGCGAATGGGG
>JAZRAT010000094.1:0-8608 GCA_045634725.1 Alistipes sp.
CGCTAAAATCAATTAAAAACAGTGAATGCCAAACCATTAAAACCTCGACGACAACACGCCACCTGTGGGAGAGCCTGTGCATTAGAGATATGGTTGTACATCGCGCGTTTCATAGTGTTATATATAATTGGCGCAAAGATAAAGATTTTTCTTGGTTTGTGCAATAGTGGGAGAGAATTTTTTTTATGGGGGAGTTAAGGAATTTAGGGAGTTTAGGGGGTTGTCCTTAATTTCCTTAAATTCCTTAATCTCCTTATCACACTTGAGTCACACCTTATCACACCCCCCCCCACCCCTGTGATTTTGTGATTTTGTGATTTAGGGGTAAGGGGCGCTACTCAACGAGCAATCATCGAGGGCCCTCTCTCTCGCTTCGCTCAAGTAATCGCATCTACAAGCAGATGCAAATCTATATCTATGTCCTAACTCGCGTAGTTAGGCGCATATCTTAACCTACATGGTTAAGTGTATAGATATATTCTTTTTACTATGTGCGATAACCGCCACATAGAGGGCTCTTGCCACACCAATATCAATGTAAAGTGTTACATTATGTAGTGTGTATAATATGCTATATATCACTATATATACGCATGATTATATAGTGTGATAGTTGTGTATGGTAAGCACTGTGTAGCAACCGCCACACATACTTCACTACTGATAGTTATATAGTTATTTAGCGATTGCTATATAACCTTATAGTTGCGTGGTGGTGGACGGTAGTACAAGCCTTGAGATCCTTCGTTACACTCAGGGCGACAGAGCAAGAATTAGTAATGATACTTTTGAATGTCATGCTGAGCGAAGTCGAAGCATCTCCTCAAAGCCGACCAGCGACAACCCGCGTTGATAGTGTGTAGCCTGCGAGGAGATCCTTCGTTACACTCAGGATGACATTGTTAGTGAGCCAACCTACCCTCACCCAAAAATCACAAAATCACAAAATCACAAGGGGTGGGGGTATGTGATTAGTGTGATAAATGTGACAAAGTGTGGTAGGGTGGACATAGACCGCGCTCTCGGTTGCATCGCGGGTGTAATGGGCAAATCTGCGCCTTGTTGAAAAAAAGTTGATAAAAGTGCGTAGCACTATTTCTTTTTTAAGAAATTTTAGTTACCTTTGTTGCATGAATAATCAAAAGAGATATACCCCCGCGCAACTATCTACCCGATGCTATGAGCACGAGGTGCAGATGAACGACGCTTGTGGTATGTCTAAAAAATATAGCATAAATTCCCCTGAATAGGGTATAGACCGCTGACACTCAATGGGTTGGCGGTCGTTTGTTTTGAAATAATTGACAATTAACAAAAAATACTGAGAATTATGAAAGTAGCAGTTATTATGGGTTCTACCAGCGACTGGGATGTAATGAAGGCCGCAGTCGAGACATTGGAGGAGTTGGGCATCGAGTACGAGAAGCGCGTCATCTCGGCACACCGCACACCCCACCTCATGGTTGAGTATGCAGAGTCGGCACGCGAGCGTGGCATTGGCGCTATCATCGCGGGCGCAGGTGGCGCAGCACATGTTGCAGGCGTTACCGCAGCATTGACCACCGTTCCCGTCATCGGCGTGCCCATCAAGACTTCGGCACTCGGAGGCATGGACTCTTTGCTCTCTATCGTTCAGATGCCTGGCGGTATTCCCGTCTCTACCACTGCCATCAATGGCGCAAAGAACGCTGCGCTCATCGCAGCCTCAATCTTCGCACTTACGGACAAGGCATTGGAGGAGCGCCTCATCGCCTTCCGCAAGGCACAGACCGAGAAGGTGCTTGCTGCAGAGTTGTAATTTTCATTTAACCCCACTAACAACAAACTAAAACGATTATGAAGAATCGCCGCATATTTGTTGAGAAATATTCGCGTTTCCAGGTCGAGGCCGAGACATTGCGCCACGAACTAAACACAAACCTCGGCTTGAACATCGAGCACTTGCGCTTTGTGAATGTGTACGACCTCTTTGGTTTTTCGGATGAGTTGCTCGAGAAGAGCCGTTATAGCGTCTTTGGCGAGGTCGTTACTGACTCGGTTACTGACGAGTGCGACACCGAGGGTATGCCCTCATTGGCCGTAGAGTTCTTGCCTGGTCAGTTTGACCAGCGCGCCGCTTCGGCTGTAGACTGCGTACACTTGATTGAACCAAATGCCGAGGTTAAGATTAAGTCATCACGCCTCTACATCTTCGATAAGAGCGTTGACGCTGCCGCTATGGCACGCATCGAGAAGTACCTCATCAATGCCGTGGAGTCGCGCAAGAAGAACCTCGATATCTTGTCGGATGCCGAGAGCGCAGAGATTAAGCCCGTAGCCGTATTGGAGGGCTTCCGCGATATGAAGGAGGAGGATTTGGCTCCCTACTGCAAGGAGAATGGCTTGGCTATGAACGCTGACGACTTGCGCGAGGTAGTAAACTACTTCCGCACCGAGGGCCGTGACCCCATCGAGACCGAGCTTCGCATCCTCGATACATATTGGAGCGACCACTGCCGCCACACAACCTTTACTACAGAGATTGAGGAGATTACGCTCGACGAGTCGTTCATGAAGGCTGAGTTCGAGGAGTCGTTGGCCTTGATGCGCAAGATTCGCGAGGAGTTGGGCCGCGAGAATAAGAGCCTCTGCTTGATGGAGCTTGCAACGATTGGTGCGCGCTACCTCAAGAAGCAGGGCAAGCTCGATGATATGGAGCAGAGCGAGGAGAACAACGCATGCTCTATCTTTGTGAATGTCGATGTTGACGGCGTCATGGAGAAGTGGTTGTTGCAGTTCAAGAACGAGACCCACAACCACCCAACCGAGATTGAACCCTTCGGTGGTGCTTCAACATGTCTTGGTGGCGCTATCCGTGACCCATTGTCAGGCCGTAGCTACGTTTACCAGGCTATGCGCGTTACGGGTGCTGGCGACATCTACAAACCCGTTGACCAGACCATGGAGGGTAAGCTTCCCCAGCGTATCATCTCTACTAAGGCTGCTGCGGGCTACTCAAGCTACGGTAATCAGATTGGCTTGGCTACGACACACGTTCGTGAGGTATACCACCCCGACTATGTAGCTAAGCGCTTGGAGGTAGGTGCTGTTGTAGGTGCTGTTAAGGCTGATAACGTACGCCGCGAGAGCCCCGCACCTGGCGATGTGGTGTTGTTGCTCGGTGGCCGTACAGGCCGTGATGGCGTAGGTGGTGCTACAGGCTCATCTAAGGAGCACACGCTCACCTCGTTGGAGGAGTGTAGCTCGGAGGTACAGAAGGGTAATGCTCCCGAGGAGCGCAAGTTGGCTCGTCTGTTCCGCCGTGGCGATGTAACACGCTTGATTAAGAAGTCTAACGACTTTGGTGCTGGTGGTGTCAGCGTTGCTATTGGTGAGCTTACTGATGGCCTCGACATCTACTTGGATAGAGTACCAACCAAATATAATGGTTTGAATTTCTCGGAGCTCGCTATCTCGGAGTCGCAGGAGCGTATGAGCGTAGTTATCGAGCGCAAGGATATGGAGACCTTTATGGCTCTCTGCCACGAGGAGAATGTTGAGGTAACGTATGTTGCCGATGTTACCGATACACGCCGTATGCGTATGTATTGGGGCGATAAGGTTGTTGTTGACCTTTCGCGCGACTTCATCGACTCGGCAGGTGCTAAGCACTACACTAAGGTGCGCATCGGCGGTGTCGACAATGTAAATCCCTTCGAGCGTAAGGTTGAGGGCGCTACAACTACCAAGCGCATGAAGACCAACCTCTCGGACGACAACGTAGTATCGCAGAAGGGCCTCGTAGAAATGTTCGACTCTACTATCGGTGCTTCTACCGTGTTGATGCCTTATGGCGGTAAGACGCAGTGCACCGAGACACAGGTATCGGTTCAGAAGTTGCCCGTAGGTGGTGGCTTTACAAATACGGCAAGTATCATGGCCTATGGCTACAACCCCTTCATCGCGAAGTGGAGCCCCTACCACGGTGCTGCCTACGCTGTAGTTGACGCATGCGCAAAGGTTGTTGCTGCGGGTGCTCGCTACGACAAGATGCGTTTCTCGTATCAGGAGTACTTCGAGCGCATGACCGACGATAAGTCGTGGGGTAAGCCTATGGCGGCGTTGCTCGGTGCGTTGAAGATGCAGGTTGAGCTGGGCTTGCCCTCAATCGGTGGTAAGGACTCTATGAGTGGTACGTTCCGCGATATCAACGTGCCCCCTATGCTCATGGCCTTCGGTATCACCACTGTTGATGCTCGCACAGTCATCAGCCCCGAGTTCAAGGAGGCAGGCAGCAAAATTTATGTCATCCGCCACACTCCCGAGGCTAACTACATGCCTTCGACTGCGTGCCTCAAGTCTAACTTCGACTTCGTATCGGAGAAGATCATGGAGGGCGACATCCTCTCTGCATGGGCTGTTGGCGCAGGTGGTGTTGCTGAGGGTGTTGCAAAGATGGCCTTCGGTAACAAGATTGGTGCAGCGTTGGAGTGCGACGAGCAGATGTTGTACAACTACTCTTACGGCTCTATCGTTGTTGAGAGCCGCCGCACGCTCAACCACCCATCAGCCGAGCTTATCGGTGTCACTTCAGCCGAGGAGGCAATCTTTGTCAACGGCACACGCCTTCCTTTGGAGGAGCTCTTGGAGGCAAACACCGAGCGCTTCACTAAGGTATATACCGATAAGGGTAAGGCAGGCGCGCCCACACGCGTAAGCGACGGCAAGGGCTTTATTAAGAAGTATGAGGGTGAGAAGGTGGACAAGGTGCGAGTTTACTTGCCCGTATTCCCAGGTACTAACTGCGACTACGACACAGCGCGTGCATTCAAGCGTGCAGGAGCGGAGGTTGTAATCTCGGTGTTCAAGAACCTCACAGGCGCCGATGTCTTGGAGTCTATCAAGGAGATGACCGAGAATATCGCACAGTGCCACATCATGGCTCTCAGCGGTGGCTTCTCTGCGGGTGACGAGCCCGATGGTAGCGGTAAGTTCATCGCCAATGTGCTTAACAATAAGGATGTTGCCGATGCTATCCACGCCTTGTTGGACCGCGGTGGCTTGATGTTGGGTATCTGCAACGGCTTCCAGGCGTTGGTTAAGTCGGGCTTGTTGCCCTATGGCCGCTTGGGCATGGTTACGAAGGAGTCGCCCACATTGTTCCGCAACGATATCAACCGCCACATCTCGCAGATCGTATCAACCCGCGTGGGCACTACTGCTTCGCCATGGTTGAAGTCATTCGAGGTTGGTGATGTTCACTCTATCGCCGTTAGCCACGGTGAGGGTAAGTTCGTCGTTAGCGATGTTATGGCCGAGGAGTTGTTCCGCAATGGTCAGGTAGCGTTCCAGTATGTAGATGCTGATGCGCGCCCCACAACCGACTCGCCCTACAACCCCAACGGCTCAAGCTTCGGCATCGAGGGTATCATCGACCCATCGGGTCAGATTCTCGGTAAGATGGGTCACACGGAGCGTTACGAGCGCGACCTTATGAAGAACATCCACGGCGAGAAGGTTCAGGACATCTTCTCTAATGCAGTAAACTACTTTTACAACCGATAGAGTATGAAGGAGTTAGAATTGCTCTACGAGGGTAAGAGTAAGCAGATATTTAAGACCGACACCGAGGATAGGGTAGTCGTACGCTTCAAGGACGACACCTCGGCTTTCTACGGCATCAAGCGCGCCAATATCGAGAACAAGGGTCGCCTCACGTGCGACATCTCATCTATGGTGCTCGAGTATATCAACCGCCACAACATCAACACGCACTTCATTGAGCGTGTTGGTGCTGATGGTCAGCTATGTCGCGTTGTTGAGCATGTTCCCGTTGAGGTCATCGTGCGCAATGTCGTTGCAGGCTCTATGGCTAAGCGCTTGGGCTTGGATGAGGGCATCGTTCCCGAGAATACCATCTTCGACCTCGTGTTGCGCCGTAGCGACTTGGGTGACCCCCTCATCAACGACCACCATGCCGTGGCGTTGGGTATTATGAGCTACGAGGAGATAGCGCAGATGTACGAGATGTCGGCAGCTATCAACCGTTGCCTCACGGAGCTCTACGCCAAGGCGGGCATCACGGTTGTAGACTTCAAAATAGAGTTCGGTCGCGATGCTAATGGTGCCTTGGTTTTGGCCGACGAGCTTTCGCCCGACACTTGCCGTTTGTGGGACACAGAGACAGGCGAGCGCATGGATAAGGATCGCTTCCGCCGCGACTTGGGCCGTGTGCGCGAGACCTACGAGGAGGTTGCACAGAGGTTGCACAATATTCTTAAATAGATATAGGTATGCTTAAGGATTCATTAGATATATATGGCGACGACCTGCACGAGGAGTGCGGTGTGTTCGGTATTTTTGGCGTGAACGATGCCCCCAACCTCACCTACTACGGCTTGCACGCATTGCAGCACCGTGGTCAGGAGGCGTGTGGTATCTCGGCCTTCGATGGCGACAAGCTCAACACCGTCAAGGGTGAGGGTCTCGTTACGGAGGTGTTCAACCAGCAGAAGCTCTCTAAGCTCAGTGGTCGCATCGCTATTGGCCATGTGCGCTATGCCACTACGGGTGGCGGTGGCGCAAACAATGTACAGCCCTTCTCGTTCAACCACCACACGGGCGACTTCGCCTTGGCACACAATGGTAACCTCGTTAACTCACGCGAGTTGGCCGAGTACCTCGAGGTTCGTGGCAGTCTGTTCCACTCTACGTCGGATAGTGAGCTCTTGGCGCACCTCGTGAAGAAGGATAACCGCGAGGATAAGCGTATCGACAACATCATCGAGGCGTTGAACATGATTGAGGGCGCCTTTGCCTTCCTCATCATGACCAAGAACCGCATCTACGCCTGCCGCGATAAGCATGGCTTGCGCCCCTTGGCTATTGGTAAGCTCGGCGATGGCTATGTCATCAGCTCGGAGACCTGCGCCTTGGATATCGTTGGTGCGGAGTACATCCGCGATGTCGAGCCAGGTGAGGTCATCACCATCGACCACCACGGCATCCGCTCGAACTACTACTCACGCTACCAGCGCCACTTGATGTGCGCTATGGAGTACATCTACTTCGCACGCCCCGATAGCGATATCGAGGGTTGCAACGTACACTCCTTCCGCAAGCTCTCGGGCCGCTACCTCTACGAGCAGTGTCCCACAAAGGCCGATGTCGTTATCGGCGTTCCTGATTCGAGCATCAGCGCTGCAATAGGTTACTCTGAAGCAAGTGGCATCCCCTATGAGATGGGTCTCATCAAGAATAAGTACATCGCTCGTACCTTCATCCAGCCCTCGCAGGAGATGCGTGAGAAGGGCGTGCGCATGAAGCTCTCGGCGGTGCGCTCATTGGTTAAGGATAAGTCCGTAGTGCTTATCGACGACTCTATCGTGCGCGGTACCACATCGTTGCGCATCGTGCGTCTGTTGAAGGAGGCGGGCGCTAAGGAGGTGCATGTACGCATCGCGAGCCCCGCAATCACTAATCCCTGCTTCTACGGCATCGACATGTCTACCCGCGAGGAGTTGCTCTGCGCGCGTATGTCGAAGGAGGAGGCTTGCAAGGCTATCGAGGCCGACTCGTTGGAGTTCTTGTCGGAGGAGTCGTTGCTCAAGTCGGGTAACCGCTCGGAGTTGTGCATGGCATGTTTCAACGGCTGCTATCCTACGTCGTTGTACCACAATAAGTTGAATAAATAATAAATACAGATATAATTATGGCAAAAAGTTACGAAGCAGCCGGCGTAAATCTCGAGGCTGGTTACGAAGTTGTTCGACGCATCAAGTCGCATGTATCATCTACAAAGCGCGTAGGCTCAATGGGTAACATTGGTGCTTTCGGCGGTATGTTTGACCTCGCAGCTCTCAACATCAAGGAGCCCGTATTGGTTAGCGGTACTGACGGTGTTGGTACCAAGCTCAAGTTGGCGTTCGAGATGGATAAGCATGACACTATCGGTATCGACGCTGTTGCGATGTGCGTTAACGACGTTTTGGCACAGGGCGCAGAGCCTTTGGTATTCTTGGACTATGTCGCTGTAGGCCACAACGAGCCCGCAAAGGTTGAGGCTATCGTTGCAGGTGTAGCGGAGGGTTGCCGTCAGGCGGGTTGCGCCTTGGTAGGTGGCGAGACTGCCGAGATGCCTGGTATGTATCAGGATGGCGAGTACGACATCGCGGGCTTCACCGTAGGTGTTGTAGAGCGCTCGAAGCTCATCGACGCAGGTGAGCGTGTTAAGGTTGGTGACGTGTTGGTAGGTATCGCCTCAAGCGGTGTTCACTCTAACGGCTTCAGCCTTGTGCGTAAGGTAGTTAGCGACAACAACCTCAAGCTCAACGAGACATATCCCGAGATTCCTGGCCGTACACTTGGTGAGGCGTTGCTCACTCCTACACGCATCTATGTTAAGCAGGTGTTGAAGGTTATCGCTGAGTGCGATGTTCACGGCATCAGCCACATCACAGGTGGTGGTTTCGACGAGAACATCCCTCGTATCTTGAAGGATGGCCAGGGCGTAGAGGTTAAGGAGGGCACATGGGAGATTTTGCCCGTGTTCCAGCTCTTGGAGAAGTATGGCAAGGTTGGTCACCGCGAGATGTTCAACATCTTCAACATGGGTATCGGTATGGTTATC
>JAZRAT010000095.1:0-29743 GCA_045634725.1 Alistipes sp.
GCACCATGCGCTTTGCAGAGCGTTTGTACCGCTAGGGCGCTCTTCTCGAGCTCGATGTCTGTGGCTCCTTTCATGCGTAGCTGAATCCAGCGGCAACCACCCTCCAAGGCTATGCGTGCCGAGTCGATGTAGGAGTAGCGGTCGTTGTGGTGGGTGATAAACTGTAACTGATAGTTATTCAATGTCATAGATGTAGAGCTTTTGTGGATTAAAACCATGATTTACGGGGCCATGACCATGACCTATGGCAATCTCTGCACCATGGCGTATAGCCTCGGTGACATACTCCTTAGCATTGGCTATGGCATCGAGCATCTCGCAGCCGCGCGCTATGTATGCGGCTATGGCAGATGAGAGTGTGCACCCCGTGCCATGAGTGTTGCGCGTAGGTATGGTAGGGGAAGTAAAGGTGGTTGTCTCTATACCTGTTGCGGACTGGGTGAAGAGGATGTCGCTCTTGGTGTCGCCCACCTCGTGACCACCCTTGAGAAGTATCGCCTTTACGCCATAGTTGAAGAGGTGCTCCGCGGCGCGTGCCTTATCCTCGTATGTGTCAACTGGCATTTGGGTGAGTGCCTCCATCTCGGGGATGTTGGGGGTGACGAGTGTCGCCATGGGTAGCAGTCGCTGCTTGACAACCTCTATCGCCTCTATCGATAGCAGGCGATGTCCACTTGTGGATACGATTACGGGGTCAAGGATGATGGGGGTGCTGCACTCGTGGAGTGCATCGGCGACACAACTTGCAATCTCGGCATTTGCTAGCATGCCTATCTTGACTACTGCGGGTGCGAGGTCGTCGACCACCGCGACAATCTGGTCATGGACCATCTGTGGGGGTAAGGGGTGTTGGGAGTGAACACCGAGGGTGTTCTGCGCGGTGATGGCTGTTATGGCTGTTGCGCCATACACGCCAAGGGCTGAGAATGTCTTGAGATCGGCCTGAATGCCTGCTCCGCCTGAGGAGTCTGAGCCAGCAATAGAGAGCGCTACTCTATACACCCTTGTGGCTCTGGGGGATCTCGCCTCGTTGTTTAAAATCATAATAGGTTCAATTATGCGTTAAAACGAGGTGTCCTCAGACGAAAAAAAACGCATACCTCAAGATACGGGGTATGCGTTATGATATTATCCACAATTCCTACGGCAGTACTAACTGCATCAGGTTCGAGGGTATAATCTCAGCCAATGAAGGCACCCCTTTGTTTGATGCAAATATACAACACTTTTTTTGTTGCTACAAATATTTGCGCGGAAAATTTAATGGTGGGAATAATAATTAGTATATTTGCAATGGTTACTATTTTATATAATGTACGCTTTAGCCGACTGCAATAACTTCTTCGTCTCGTGTGAACGAGTATTTCGTCCCGATCTGGAGGGACGCCCCGTCATTGTGCTTTCGCGTAACGATGGTTGTGCCATCGCGCGCTCAAACGAGGCTAAGGCGCTTGGTATAAAGATGGGTGACCCGCTATTCAAGTTGCGCGCTCTCATTGACAAGCATAACGTGGCGATATTCTCGACCAATATGTCGCTATATGCAGACTTCTCGCGGCGAGTGCGTGCGGTGTTGAGGGAGTGTGCCCCCTTCATAGAGGTCTACTCCATCGACGAGGCGTTCCTCGACCTGCGTGGCATCGAGGATGTAGACTTCGATAGCTTTGCCAAGAGTCTCTCGGTGCGTTGCAAGAGGCTGACTGGAATACCTATATCGGTGGGTGTGGCGCCAACAAAGACCCTTGCAAAGATTGCCGCCGAGCTGTGTAAGAGCTATCCTAAACTACGGGGTGGATGTTTCATGCACCGCACGGAGGATATCGAGAAGGTGCTCAAGCGCTGGCCGATAGAGGATGTATGGGGTATAGGGCGTCGTTCGACGCCGCGCCTCAGGGCTGTGGGTGTGAATACTGCCTTCGACTTCACGCAATTGAGCGAGGAGTATGTGCGTCGACAAATGGGTATAACGGGTGTTAGAACATGGCGCGAGCTTAGAGGTACGCCCGCCATAGAGTTCGAGGCGGCGGCAGATGCCAAGCAGTCGATATGCAACTCTCGTAGCTTCTCAACCGAGATATACGACCGCGCGGAGCTCTCGGAGCAGGTGGCTAAGTTTGCCTCTATGACAGCCGAAAAGCTACGTAGTCAAAACTCCGTATGTACCCACCTCACGGTCTTTGCCGCTACCAACCGCTTTAAAGATGATGATTTACAGCAGTTCGGACATATATGCATACCCTTTGCGGAGCCTACGGATAGCACCATAGACATCGTGCGCACAGCACGCGAGGCGCTGGATGAGATATTTGTGCGTGGTACGGGGTATAAGAAGGCTGGAGTCATAGCCTCGGGCATCATGCCGCGTGAGGGTGTTGCTGTGTCGATGTTCGACGCGGAGCATCAGGAGCGCCATCGTAGGCTTATGAAGACGCTGGACACCATAAATAGTCGTGTGGGTGATGGTGCGGTGGTGGTGGCCTCGGCGGGACTCTCGGAGGTTAAGGTAAATAGTGCACATCGCTCGCCAGGCTACACAACAAACTGGAATGACCTCCCCGTAGTTAAGTGATAGAGTAAAAACAATGGGCTGTCCGAGATTTCGAACAGCCCAATATTGTTATGGTATCAATGGCTTAGATTACCAGAGTGATACCTCCTCACCTGTGAGAGGATCAATTGCGAAAGGCTCGCAGAAGTTACCATCCTCACCTACCCATGTAGTGTAGATGAAGGTCATCTCAGATGAACCATATGGGAAGAAGATGTATGGTGCATCGCGCTCCTCAGAGTGGTAAACCTCGTCGATGAAGTTGTCACCATCGATATCCTCCCACTCAATCCACTCGCGGAGGTAGATACCTGACTCCTGCCACTCGAAGCTCTTACCCTGCTCGTTCATGCCACCAGTGTCGCAGCATGTCATAATCTCAGCGATAAGCTTCTCAACGGTGTCCACATTTGTGCCCAAATCATCGTTGATGAGGTTGTCGCGATACATCGCTGCAGTGTAGATCTTAGTGTGAGGTGCGGGGAGACATGACCAGCTGAATTCCATGAAGAGGTGTGGGTTGTCCTCAACCATCAAGATGGTTACAGTAGGCTTAGTCTCTGCCCACTGTGCCTGGTCGCGAGTAACAACAGTACCGATGTTTGCGATAGGCTTGAAGTTGCATGATACAGCCTCAGAGTATGTGCCATCAGCAGCATATGCAACAACAACTACAACATACTCAACATCCATATCAAGACCAGTGAGGGCGATAGCGTTCTCCTCGGTCTTGTTTACATTGTATGAGTCGTAGTTCATGATGATATACTCACCAGCCTTCTTAACTGTGCCACCATAAACCTCCTTCCACTCTGCATTGCTTGTCTTCGTTACGATGTATGCGTAGTTAGTTGCGCCCTCGCAAACGAGGTTGATGAGTGTGTTGTCAATCTTGTACTCCTTAAGCTCGGCTGTGAGCACGAGGTTAGTGTTGTACTCGATCTCCTGTGTTGTGAACTCCTGCTTGAATGGCTTACCAATCTTACCCTCTGCATCTACAGCTACTGCGAAGAATGTGAGCTTAGTGCCGGGCTTAACGCCATCGTAGCGTGCTACAACAGCCTCGTCAGACTTAACCTGGAAGCCCTCCTCGAGGAGCATGTCGATAACGTAGTTGTCATCGGGATAAGCCGAAGCCATGTATGAAGGCATAGCGTTGTAGAACATCATGATGTGGGGCTCAGCAGTGTTGAGCGTCATCTCGATGTGGTCGAAGGCGATAGTAGGCTCGCCAACGATGCTAACCTCCAAAGCGCCATCGCGTGTGTAGTCCTGAGTAGAGAATGTCCAGTAAACCACGTTATCCTCGAGGTATACGTGCTTAGAGTTATCTGCGAGGTAGTAAGCAACATACTCTGTGCCATACTCAAGTGCTGCGCCCTCGGTGAAGAGCTCAACGAATGAGCCTGTGTACTCCATGTTCTGGTGGCTAGCATAGAGGTAGTCGGGGTTCTCGGTGTAGAATGCAGCAATCTCTGCAGCGTTGAACTCCTCAGCCTTAGCATAGCCAAGCATGTAGTTTGCCGAGCTCTCAGTCTTGAATGTTACGTTAGCATCGAAGAACGATACAGAGTTAGCCTTGAACGATACAGAGCTGTGGAGGTAAGACTCGGTGAAGATCTCATCAGCAGAGAGGTAGAGGTCACCCTCCTCGTTTGTGCGAGGTACGATATACCAGAAGGTATACTCAGTGCCAACCTTCATGGCCTGTGAGCGCAACTCCTTGTATGAGAGATAAGCAGATGTCTCCTCCATGAATGTGAGCTGTGTAGCGTAGCTTGATGTGCCACCGCTAATAACAGTGTTTGCGTAACCCATTACCTTCTCATCTGTGTAATCCTTAGCAGGGTAGAGACCGCAAACCATGAAGTTTGTGCCGTAGCCAACCTCTATATGTACACCCTCCAATGTGAAGTATACCTTTGCGGGGTTAGTCGAAAGCTTGATGCTTGCGATAGCCGATGAGCCGTTGTTGAATGTCACCATGTGCTTCATCACGCCCTCGCTCACTGCGCTACCAGCCTCAATAGCCTCAAGCGTAGGAGCAGTAACGTAGAGAATCATAGAGCCATTCTTAGCGTTGTGGCTCACCTCGCACTCCCAACCCTTAGGAGTTGTTGTGAGGAAGTCTGCAGCGTCCTCAGCGTCGAGTGAGAAGGGGATAGTCTCGCCGTATGCTGCGAAGATAGAGTCGTAAGGAAGGATGATGCGACCATTCTGCATACCAACCTTGATTACTGAACCATCAGCCAATGTCACCTTGCAGTAGAGAGCCAAGAGGTTGCCATCCTCGTCAGTGCGCCAGTCAGAGTATACTACCTCAACATCCTTGATGATGCTGTCGGCAACAGACTCTGTGTAACCAGTCTGAATCCATGTGTTACCGCCGTCGAACGATACCTCGATCACGCCATCAACAACCTGTGTCTTGGGTGCTGAATCAGCCACGGGAATCACCTTACCATCAGCATAGATGGGCTGTGCGTTGCCAAGACCGTCGTATGTAGCCCAGCAGAGAACGCCATCAACCAATGTTGTGGTTACGATGTTTGAGGGAACCGCTGCAGCCTTGGGGTATACGTTAATCTTAGTGCCGTCAGAGAGGATGATCTGCTTGGTGCCATCCTGCTGCTGCTTAACATCGGTAACAGTCACAAGACCGTTTACCATGTCGCGAATAGCGTTGAGCTCCTGCTCAACCTGAGTGCGGAGATCTGCAATCTCCTGCTCAATCTCGTCGATCTTGTTCCAGATATCCTCGTCATTATACTGACAAGACACCACAGACGAAGAGACGATGGCCGCTGTAAGCATGGTTGCCACAACAGCCTTCATGTTCTTGAAAAATCGTTTCATAGTGTTATTGTTAATTAGTTGTTTAATGTGTCCATTTTCATGCACTTATGTGCGCGTCTAAGCCAACAAATGTAAATATAAAAATCTACACAACCAAATATGATTGTGAGATTTCTGCATAACTATGCAATTGCTATGTCTCTTAGGGGGTTGCTTGAGGGTGGATAGAGACCCTTGTAACGACCAGGTGGGAGATGGGGTCGTTTCAAATTTTATGGTAAATGGGGCGTGTTACCGCTAAGCGTTACGCGCCCCATGAAGTCTGATTTACGATAGTGGACTATCGGTCGAATGCCTGAGCCTTGAGTGCTATGCCCTCGCCATCGGGTGTTACGAGCACTACGCCCGCCTCCTCGCGTGTGATGTGGCCAATGACATCCACAAGGCCAAGGCGCATGATGCTCTCCTGCTTGTCGAGTGGCACGGTGAAGAGTAACTCGTGGTCCTCGCCACCGTTGAGTGCTGCGATTACGGGGTCGATGTGCATCTCCTCTGCAAGTTCTGTTGTCTGGCGTGCGATGGGGATGCGCTCGAGGTAGATGCGTACACCGCACTTCGACGAGCGGCAAATCTGACGAAGGTCGCTTGCAAGACCATCCGAAAGGTCAATCATCGATGTTGGCTGAATGCCCTCCTCTTTGAGTGCGTCGATGATGTTGATGCGAGCGCGGGGCTTGAGGTAACGCTCCAGGAGGTACTCGTGGCCTGCGAACTTGGGCTCGGGGTTCTCCACATCCTTCAATACGCGCTTCTCACGCTCCAAAAGGTGTAGACCCATGTATGCCGCACCGAGGTTCGAGGTGATGCAGATAAGGTCGTGCTCCTTTGCGCCAGAGCGGTATGCCACCTCACTCTTCTTTGCGCGACCCGTAGCCGAGATTGTTATCACGAGGCCATTCATCGAGGCAGTGGTGTCGCCACCCACGATGTCCACGCCGAGCTCCTTTGCTGCGTGCTCCATGCCCTCGTAAAGTTCATCGAGTGCCTCGACCGAGATTTTTGCCGATACGCCGAGTGCTACGACCACCTGCTGGGGCTTTGCGTTCATCGCGAGGATGTCGTTTACGCCACGCACTATAGCCTTGTAGCCGAGGTGCTTAAGCGGGAAGTAGCTTAGGTCGAAATCTATGCCCTCGGTCATCATATCTGTTGTGAGGAGCATAACCTCGTCGCCGAGGTCGATAATAGCGGCGTCATCGCCCGCAGCCATTAGTGTTGTGTCGTTGCGACGGCCGAGGCGAGAGGTTAGACGATCTATGAGTCCGAACTCGCCCAACGAGGCAATTTCAGTGCTATTTGTAGTCTTCATAATTAAATTTTTTGCAAAAATACTTTTTTGATTGGAATATTGCAAAAAAAAACATAACTTTGCCTCAAATTTGTTTTTACTAAAAAGTTATAACTATAATTAAATAGAAGAAATGCTTAATATAATTCTTTTTGGAGCACCTGGTTGTGGTAAGGGTACTCAGGCTGCACGTTTGGCTGAGAACTACGACCTCTATCACATCTCGACAGGCGAGGTTATTCGCGGTGAGATTCAGCGCGGTACGGAGCTTGGTAAGAGCATGGAGGCTTATATCTCTCGTGGCGAGCTTGCCCCCGATAGCATCGTTGTAGAGATGGTTCGCAACTATATGGCTTCACACTCAGACAAGGGTTGCATCTTTGATGGTTTCCCCCGCACCACTGCCCAGGCTGAGATTTTCGACTCGTTGCTCGCAGAGATTGGTCGCAAGGTAGATGTTATGATTTACATGGATGTTCCCGAGGAGGAGCTCGTTCGTCGTATCTTGTTGCGTGGCAAGGACTCAGGTCGTGCCGATGATGCTTCGGAGGATGTCATCCGTAACCGCATCGAGGTATATCGCCAGCAGACGGCTATCGTAGCGGATCACTACACCAAGCAGAATAAGTATAACGAGATTAACGGCCTCGGCACTATGGACGAGGTGTTTGGTCGCTTGGCAGAGGTTATTGATGCCAAAAGGTAGACAAAATTAGTTAAATAACCTACAACGGGCGATGTCGATACAATATATTGACTTCGCCCGTGTTTGTTTAATATGATGGTAGGACGAAGAATATACATATTGCTTATTACATTGGCGATGCTTGTGGGTGTCGTGGATGTTGAGGCAAAGCGCTATGGCGTTAAGGATATACCCAATGTGCAACTTCAGGACCGCACACGCTTTGTGTCGAATCCCGATGGCATCCTCTCGCGCGATGCGGTTATGCACCTCGACTCTATCTGCTACTCGCTCAAGGAGCGTGGCATAGCCGAGGTTGTGGTCGTGGCAGTTGACGACATTAAGTCGGGCGATGTCTTTAGTTTCTCGCAGCAACTCTTCACGTCGTGGGGTGTTGGCGATGGTGAGTTGGATAATGGCCTCGGTATTCTGCTTGTGAAGGATATGCGCGAGGTGCGCTTCCACACGGGCTATGGCTTGGAGGGTGTGCTTCCCGATGCAACGTGCGTGCAGATTCAGCAGGACTATATGCTTCCCTCGTTCCGTGATGGTGACTATAGCAAGGGCATGGTGCTTGGCGTTGAGGCTGTAGATGGTCTGCTTACGAATGGCGAGTTGCCTCGTGCCGAGAGGAGTGAGGATGATGAGGTTGCGATGGTCATGGCGCTCGTTATAACGCTGTTGCTGGTTGTTGTTCCACTTATCTTTATCTTCCGCTCTGTTCGTGCCAGCACAAAGTGTCCTAACTGTGGTAAGCATACGCTTCGAGTTACGGAGCGCATGGTTGTGGAGAAGACGGCAACTCATGTTACCATCCAGGAGACTTTGGTATGCGATAATTGTCACACTACGCACACACGCACTACGCGCCGTAATAATGGTGGCGGTGGTGGCATCCTCTTCTTGCCTATGGGCTTTGGTGGCATGGGAGGCCGCGGTGGTGGCTTCGGCGGCGGAAGCTTTGGCGGTGGTTTTGGTGGCGGAAGCTTCGGTGGTGGCGGTGGTGGCTCACGCTGGTAATCAATGTGTTGTAAGAAAGTAATAACTAAAAAATAATACTATGAAGAAAGGAACTATTATTCTAATTTGTATTGCAGGCGCACTGCTTCTAATTGCAGTTTTTTGTATCTCGAAGTACAATGGTTTTGTTGATGCTAATGCCGAGGTAGATAAGAAGTGGGCTAATGTTGAGTCGGTATATCAGCGTCGTGCCGACCTTATCCCCAACCTCGTTGCTACAGTCAAGGGTTATGCCGAGCATGAGGAGTCGACACTTCAGGCCGTGACCGATGCACGCACACGCGCTACATCTATCACCCTCGATCCCACCACTGCAACTTCCGAGCAGATGGAGGCGTGGATGGCAGCACAGGAGGAGGTAGGTGGAGCTCTTGGTCGCCTCATCGCCGTTGCGGAGAGCTATCCCGAGTTGAAGGCTAACCAGAACTTCTTGCAGCTTCAGGCACAGCTTGAGGGTACGGAGAATCGCATCTCGGTTGAGCGTCAGAACTACAACGATGCGGTCAAGGAGTACAACGTCATGGTGCGTAAGTTCCCCAACAACATCATCGCTTCGATGTTCGGCTTCGAGTCAAGAAGTATGTTCGAGGCGCAGGCTGGCGCGGAGGTCGCTCCAGTGGTTGTATTCTAAACAGACGAACGCTAATAGAGAGACTCCTCGGACAACCCGAGGAGTCTTTTTTTTAGTTTGTGGCGACGATAGATGTGGTGTGTGCGAGGGGTGCTATCTTGCGGAGCATCTGCAACATACCGCAGTATTTGTCGTTGGCAAGATTGATGGCGCGACTCACCACCTCCTGCTCTTTGAGGTCGTGGCACTCGGCGTTGTATGTAACGTCAAAGTGCGTGTATGTACTCTCTGCCATGACGGTAGGTGTAGAGAGTGTGCCCTCGAGAGTTAGCTCCAAGTTCTTTAATGCCTTGATTCGCTCCTTGAGTAGGCTTGTGATGGTGTGCGCAAGACACTCGAGCGAGGCGTACAGGAGCATCTCTTTGGGGTTGAGTGCCTCGATATTGCGACCGTCGGCAATCGAAAAGCGGTGGTCGGCACTCATCTGAAGTGTGATTTTCTGTGTCATAACTAAAATATTTGTTCTATACGCCAAAAATCGTGGCAATAATCGTTCCTGTGTGTTGTGTTATTTGATGAAAATTTCTTATCTTTGCCCTATATTATATACATGAGTATGCGAAGAAAAATTATATCTTTT
Source organism: Alistipes sp. (assembly GCA_045634725.1). GTDB lineage: Bacteria > Bacteroidota > Bacteroidia > Bacteroidales > Rikenellaceae > Alistipes. Next base: position 9,609 of record JAZRAT010000095.1, read on the forward strand.
TTAGTGTTTGTTGGCACCATTGCCACTGCGGGTAATGTTGTGGCACAAGACCCTGGTATTGCAGGGCGTAGAACCGAGATTGAGAGTATGCTCGAGCGTGGTCGCTGGGGTGAAGCTTACGATGCCCTTGTGGCGTTGGAGGGTGATATCAACCCTATGACAATGAGCCACGATGTCGAGTGGGTGGAGTTCCAGAAGGTGCGTGCTTCGGTGGAACTTGGTGTTGCTGAATCGGAGCAGATAATGCAGGACTTCTTGGCGAAGTATCCCACAAGCATCTATCGCAACGATATGCTCTTCATGCTTGCGGTCTTCTATACCGATGTGAATAAGATGGAGGATGCCGAGCTCCTCTTTGCCGAGGTTGACTACAAATCTTTGGACCCTCACTCGCGTGAGCGCTACGATATGCGTGTGGGCTATATGCGCTTTGTCGAGGGCGATTACCTTCGCACGAAGAGTCACCTTCAGAAGATATCAAAGATTAGCGAGTACTATCCCCATGCTTTGTACTACACCTCGTATATCCACTATGCCGAGGGCGAGCTTGAGAGTGCAAAGGAGGGCTTCAAACAGCTTCAGAACACGGATGCCTATCGCGATTTGGCACCCTTCTACCTCTTGCAGATTGAGTACCGCAAGGGTAACTACGACTATGTGATTGCGGAGGGTGAGAAGCTCCTTAATCAGACAACTTCAAAGACGCGCGACGACCTGTTACGCATCATCGCCGAGAGCTACTTCCTCAAGGAGGACTATGCTCAGGCAGCGAGATATATTGCCTCATATAGCCCCGAGTTGATGGACCGCGAGGAGAACTATATCCTCGGTTATTCGCTCTACCGCATGGCGCGCTACAACGATGCTGTGACACCACTTAAGAGGGTGTGTGGCCCCGAGGATGCCCTTACGCAGAATGCTGCATACCACCTCGGTGACTGCTACATTAAGCTTGGCAACAAGAGCAATGCTGCGGACGCCTTTGCACAGGCCACAGCCACAGGCGAGGGTTACGACGAGAAGATAGCACGCGATGCGCTATTGAATCAGGGTCGTTTGAAGTATGAGTTGGGTGGTGGCGTATTTAACGAGGCTACGGCAGTGCTTCAGACCTATTTGAATCGCTACCCAGGCTCACCCCGCGAGTCGGAGGTTAAGCAGTTGCTCATTGCAAGTTACTACAACTCTGAGAACTACGATGCGGCATATACGGCCATCAAGGAGTATCCAAACCCCGATAACGAGATTAAGGCGGCGTTGCAGCGCGTGGCACTCTTCCGTGCCGTGGATGCTGTCAAGCGCGAGGATTGGGTAACGGCCGAGCGCTTGCTTGCCGAGTCTGAGGCGTTGGCGCTCCAGCCCAAGTACACCGCCCTTACGCTCTATTGGCAGGGTGAGGTGGCATTTGCCCAGGGCGACATGGCGAAGGCAAAGGAGAAGTACGAGGCCTATGTGCGTCGTGCGCCAAAGAGCGAGGTAGAGTATCAGTTTGCTCACTATGGTATCGGCTACGCTAACTTCGTGAATGGCGATATGGAGGAGTCTGCCGAGGCCTTCGAGGAGTTTGTGCGCGACTATACCAAGCGCGACGACTACCTCTTCGATGCTCAGAACCGCATTGGTGATGCACGTTTCACGTTGCGCGAGTTCGGCGCAGCGCGCAATGCCTATAAAATCTCCATAGCTTCGTCGTCGGACTATCGCCACTATGCCCGCTACCAGCTCGCTATGCTCGAGGGTATCGACAAGAAGCAGACCAAGAAGGTGGAGTTGCTCAAGACCATCGTCTTGGATGGCGTGGGTGACTATGTCGATGATGCGTGGTATGAGTTGGGTCGCACGCATATCGCTGCCGAGCGCTATGCTCAGGGTGCCGAGACCTTGCAGGATTTCGTCGATAGCGACAGCTCTTCGCCCTACTATGTTAGTGCAATGTCTGACCTCGCTTTGGCATACTACAACCTTGGTCGCAAGAACGAGGCTATCGCATGCTACGAGAAGGTCGTGGAGTATGACCCACAGTCGGCATCGGCTCTCGAGGCTATCCGTAGCCTGCGCGACATATATGTCAAGGAGGATAGAATTGACGACTACTTTGCCTATGCCGAGCGCAGTGGCGTACAGAGCGATATGAGCACTGCGGCGCGCGACTCGTTGACCTTCGCAGCGGCCAAGAATGTCTACCTTGCAGGTGACATGGGCGAGGCGCGCACAAAGCTTACTAACTATTTGCGCAGCTTCGAGAATGGTTATAACCGCACCGAGGCTCTCTTCTACTTGAGCGACTGTCATATCAACTTGGAGGATAGACCCTCGGCATTGGAGACCATGGAGGAACTTTTGGCACAGGGCCTAAATCAATATACCGAGCGTGTGTTGGGTGTCTATGCAGATATGTCGTATGACATGAAGCACTATACCAAGTCTGCCGATGCCTACCGCTCGTTGTATGATGTAGCACACGAGAAGGATAAGCGTGCAAGGGCTTCGGAGGGCTATGTCGATGCAGCCTCTATGACGGGAGATAACGCCACAATCAAGCGTATGTACGAGGATGTGGAGGATATGGCTGATGCTACAGATTGGGCAAGACGCTATGCGAAACTCGTCATGGCAGATGTCCTTCATGAGGAGGGTAACGCCCAGTCGTTGGAGTTGTACACCTCGCTTGCGGAGAATCCTATGACGGAGGAGGGTGTCGAGGCCTACTATCGTGTTGTCGAGGCGGCATATATCGCTGGCGACTATGAGCGTGCCCAGCAACTCGTCTTCGACATGGGTCAGTGTGGCTCGACATATTGGCAGGCACACATCTTCATCCTCTTGGGAGACACCTTCGTAATGACAAACAATACGTTCCAGGCGCGTGCTACATACCAGAGCATCGTCGATGGCTACTCGCCCAAGGATGATGGCGTGGTGGCAGAGGCCAAGGAGCGAATTTCAAAACTCACAAAGTAGGGTAGTAACCGCTTAAGTAAAATGCAGAATATGAGATATATCAAATATATTTGTACCGCTATTGCCATGTTTATGGCCGTAGCATCCCTCACGGCTCAGGAGCATAAGCAGGTGGAGGTGACCAAGAACTATACGCACGAGGTATCTTCGGCAAAGAAGATTACTGCCCCCACCGAGATTAGCGATGCCCCAGTTATCGAGCCCGAGATTATCTACAACGTAAATCCCGAGACATGGCAGGTTAAGCTCGATGACCATAACTTCAAGCCCGCAAGGGCGGGTTATGCCGACGACTTCTATCGTCCACAAAACTTCTTCGCAAGCATCGCTGCGGGCTACCCCTTGGGTTCTGATGTCGCAGTGCGCTATACGGCACACAACAAGCACCTCGGCTACTTCGGCGTGGGCATAGACCACCAGGCGAACTTCGCAAAGAGAACAAATGGCTATGGCGAGGAGCTTACTATTGCCGATAGCTACTCGATGTCGAATGTCATAAATGTTGGTGGTGGTCTTATCGTAGGTCGTCAGATGCTCGAGGCGAGCCTCGACTATGGCAATGACATCGTTAACCGCTATGCTATGATGAGCCCCGACCGTGTCTGCTTCCATGAGGGCGACTTTAGCGTGCGCTATGGTGACGACTTTGTCGACCTCTCGCGCTTGAACTTCGGTGTTGAGGTTGGCGTTGGTCGTTGGAGTCAGCGCCTCTCTATCGAGGATGAGTACCCATGCATCGCAGAGCATAATACCAATATCTCTGCTAACGTTGCGCGCGACTTTAAGGGTAATATCGTGGGCATAGAGGCAGGTTTTGGCATCTGGAAGGATAATGGCTATGCGCAGTATCGCGATATGGCGGTGAATGTTGGTGCAAGCTACGCCCGCTCGTTTGGCATCATTAGCCTCAAGGCAGAGATGGGGTATATGTACGACAAGGTTTCGGGCCGCGAGAAGGCATCACACTTCCTCCTTCCCGCCGTGAGATTGGACTTCGACTTTGGTAAGGTTGAGGCACAGCCCTATATCGCGCTCGAGACAAACATCAAGCACAACGGCATGGAGACGCTCTATGGCCAGAATAAGTTTATCGCCTTTGAGCCTATGACAGATGAGTTTAATAAGATGGCCTCTACGCGCAGCTACGACCTACACTTCGGTGTCGCTGGCTCGGATAAGCGCTCGAAGGTGGCCTATAGGGTATATCTTGGTGCGAGCTTCATCCGCGACCAGATGTTCTGGTATGTTAACGAGGTTGGTACCTTTGGCTTTGCGCAGGGCGACAACACACGCCTCTTTGCGGGTGCCGAGGTAGAGTATCACCCCATTGGTGGCCTTAAGCTCGCAGCATCGGCGCGTGCTCACCTTGATAATACATCGTCTATGTACGCTGTCTCTGACCCAAAGATTGTAGCCAACATCCTTGCAGAGTACCGCCTCAAGCGCTGGAAGTTCGGCATTTCGGGTGACTTCGTCGGTCGCAGAGAGTGGTCTGGTAGCGACTTCGTTGATGGCAAGAGTGTCGTGGCATTTGAGTCAGATGCTATATTTGACCTCCACGCTGATGTGGCGTTCAAGCTTACGAATGGCGTTGAACTCTTTGTTAACGGCTATAACCTCTTGAATCAGGATATCTTTGACTATGCCTACTATCACCGCAATGGCATCGGCTTTATGGTAGGCGCAAAGATTGACTTCTAAACTCTCGGCTATGGCAAAAGTAAAGATGTATGCAAAGCGCGACCGCTCGCGCGGTGATGCACGTTGGCAGGGTGCGGGAGGTGGCTCGTTCATCGCACGCATGCTCAAGCGCCCCGCTACCAATTCGAGCAATAACGCCCTGTTGTGGGGCCTCGCGTGGCTTATCGTAGGCGTTATCTGCGCCTGGCACTTCGCCTTTGTGCCAACATCTATGATTGGCTATACGGCGAGTGTCAAGTTACCATTGATGTGGCAGTTGGCACTTGGTGTTGCGGTGTGGGTGTCGTTTGGCGTTGTCTACTTCGCCTTTGGTGTTATGCGTAATCGTGCAACGGGTGTTACGGAGATGTTTGGTCGTATGCTCTTTGCACACTGGCCCATCACGCTCATGCTTGTGCCAGGAGTTCTAATCAACCGTGTGGCATACTCGGCATTTATGGCTAATCCCGTTGTGGCATACTCGAACTATCCAAACGAGACTGTCATCATGGCTGTTGTTACGGCGCTCATAGGTTTGTGGACGCTCTATTGGGGCTATCTCGCATTTAGTCGTGCGACACAGCGTAAGGGCTTCTGGTCGTTCGTGTGCTACGCAATAGCGACACCTATTGCCTACTACCTATCAACACTCGTTGTGCAGGCAATATTCAAGGGTATGTAGTGCTGATGATTGAATGTAAAAAAGGAGAGTAAAGGATATAAAAAAAAGGGTAAGCTACTTATATCGCACCGCTACAACCACATACCCTTGCTCGATTCCTCGCCTGGGGGAGTTCTGTAGGAGCTGGTCGTATAAGACTTACCCGAGTGCAAATGTACAAAAAAAATGTATCTTTGCAAAAAAATATTAAAAAATGAAAAAGAAAATTTTTATCGCATTTGTCTTTCTTCTTGTGGCTGTGGGAGTTGCAGGAATGTGGGCATATCAAAACTTCTTTGGCTCGGCGGTTGCAGAACGCTTCACTTTGGTGCTTCGCAGCGACGAGAGCTACGATGATATGGTTGCAAAGATTGAGCGAAACATCAACCGTGACTTCGCATTCAAGCTCTATGCCATGCGTATCGATTTGGATAGGGGCATCGAGGCAGGAACATATACCTTCGATGAGGGCATGACCGTGATAGAGGTTGCCCGCACGCTGAAGTTTGGTAGCGATAATAGTGTGCGCTTGGTTATAAACAACGCCCGCACCCCCGAGGCCTTGGCTGGTAAGATTGCCATGCAGATTGATGCCGACTCTGTCGCTATGCTCGCGGCTTTGCGCAGCGAGACTTTGATTAAGGAGTTCGGTTTCGACTCTGCCGAGGCGATGTTTTCGATATTCTTGCCCAACACCTACGAGGTATATCGCGATGTGGAGCCCGAGGCTTTGGTGCGTCGCATGAAGCAGGAGTCGGACAAGTTCTGGAGCGACGAGGCACGCCTCAAGAAGCTCGATCGTTCGGGACTCACGCCATATGAGGCTATGACGCTCGCCTCTATCGTTCATGAGGAGACTAACGCCAAGGATGAGATGGCGCGTGTTGCGGGTGTATATATCAACCGCTTGCAGCGCGGTATGCTCTTGCAGGCCGACCCCACTTTGAAGTATGCTGCGGGCGACCCAACCATCAAGCGCGTGTTGAACAAGCATAAGACAATCGACTCGCCCTATAATACATATATGTACCTGGGCTTGCCACCTACGCCCATTGCTATGCCCGACATGGCGGCAATCGAGGGAGTTCTAAATTACGAGAAGCACGACTACATCTATTTCTGTGCTCGCCCCGAGATGGATGGTCGCCACAACTTTGCCCGCACACTTGCGGAGCATAACCGCAATGCTGCGGCCTATCACCGTGCATTGGATAGGATGAATATTAAGTAAACAGTTTTACGCAAGTCTATGAGAATTAAGGAGTATTGGATGGATGTGCTACGCTCTGCGGCAATCATTGGCGTGGCGATGGCCCTCTCGCACATCCTCGAGCAATATGTTTTACTCTATAGCGATTTGTCGCTCTACAGCGCCTCGATGGTGTTGATGATAGAGGGTGTAGCCTCGGCTGGCCTATTTATATTCTTAATGTTCTACTTCACACGCCGTATCGCAAGGGCGTGGAGCGATAGGATAGAGGTTGGCGATGGCTTCGTTGTGGATATGCCATTTACCTATGGTTGCGCAGTATCGTACGGCCTTCTTGTTGCCTCGTTCGTAGGTCTCTTGGTGGGTGTGGTAGATATCCTGTTCGTAGACTTTATGGGTGGCTATGATGCGTATCGTGCAGAGCAGATTGCCTACTTTGAGGAGATTAAGGAGTTGATGACGGCATATAATGCTATGGTGGGCTCCGAGATTATGCCTATGGAAGTGATGGATGCTACAATCGAGCAGTTTGAGGCTATGGAGCGCCCCTCGATGTTTATGACTATACTTTCGCACATGTCGTCATATATGCTCTATGGCGGTGTCGTGTCACTTATCGTAGCAGCCTTTGCGCGCCGTAAGCCTAAGACAGAGAATGTTAGCAATGAATAATATGAATAAGAGATTAGATATATCGGTTGTTGTGCCCCTATTCAACGAGGAGGAGTCTTTGCCTGAACTCGTCGCATGGATTGATAGGGTAGCGCGCGAAAATAGCCTTACCTACGAGGTCATCATGGTCAACGATGGCTCTACGGATGGCTCGTGGGAGGTGGTCAAGGAACTTTCGGTAAAGTACCCAGCAGTCAAGGGTATCAGCTTCATGCGCAACTATGGTAAGTCGGCGGCCTTATATTCGGGCTTCGAGATGGCAACAGGAGAGGTTGTTTTTACGATGGATGCCGACTTGCAGGACTCGCCCGACGAGATTCCCGAGATGCGTCGCATGATATTGGAGGATGGCTACGACTTGGTGTCGGGTTGGAAGCGTAAGCGCTACGACCCCATCGGTAAGCGCTGGCCCAGCAAGTTCTTCAACCTCACGGCTCGCATCATGTCGGGCATCCGTCTTCACGACTTCAACTGCGGACTCAAGGCCTATCGTTTGAAGGTCGTCAAGAGCATCGAGGTCTATGGTGAGATGCACCGCTATATGCCTATCCTCGCTAAGCATGCTGGCTTCAAGCGCATCGGCGAGAAGGTTGTCGAGCACCACGAGCGCAAATATGGCTACTCAAAGTTTGGTCTCGAGCGCATGGTTAAGGGCTACCTCGACCTTATTTCGGTTACCTTCATGTCGCACTTCGGTCGCTCGCCCATGTATCTCTTTGGTGGCCTCGGCACGCTGATGTTTCTCGCGGGTTTTGTGGCTATTGCGTGGATTGTGGTTGAGAAGTTGGCGTGGGGTGTACCTGTTACCAACCAGCCACTCTTCTACTTCGGCCTCACCACCGTGGTGCTTGGTGTTCAGCTCTTCCTGGCGGGCTTCTTGGGTGAGCTCATCAACCGCCGCTCGAGCGACCGCAACCACTACCTTATAGACGAAAAATTGGAATAATTAAAAACTAAATAACTATGATTCAGCGAATTCAGTCACTCTACTTGCTTATCGTTACAGCCCTTATGGCGTGTACACTTTTTATGCCCGTTGCCCATGTTACAACCACCGAGGGTGTGTTGACACTTCAGGCATTCAAGCCTTTCGGTGATACTATGGCCTTCGCATGGCTCTTTGCCGCGTTGTTCATCATCACGACGCTTTTGCCCTTTGTCATCATCTTCTTGTTCAAGCACCGTAAGCGTCAGGTGGGCTTGTGTGCTGCCGAGGGTGTTTTGCAGCTTGGTTGTGTAGCGGTTGTTTTGTTGTTCTACTGGGTTATCATCCCCGACATCCTTCCCGCAGATGCAGTCCTCTCGAAGCGTTTGGGTTGGGCATTTATCATGCCTGTTATCTCGCTTATTCCCACATTCTTGGCGGGCCGTGCAATCTTCAAGGATGAGATTCTTGTGCGCTCACTCGACCGCATTCGTTAATTCGTAAGTTGCTCATTATGATTAGTTTCGAGACAAAGATACGCGTGGAATACCACCACACCGACCAGATGGGTATCGTGCACCACTCCAACTATGTCAAGTTCTTCGAGGTGGCGCGTACCGAGTGGTTGCGTGCTATGGGTATTACCTATGCGGAGATGGAGCGCCGTGGCGTTATGATGCCCATCGTGGATGTCGCGGTTAAGTATCGCAACCCTGCGCTCTACGACGAGCTTATCTCGGTTACGGCCTTTGTCGATGAGGCTCCTATGGCGCGCATGACCTTCCGTTATGAGGTGCGTGGCGAGGATGGCCGTGAGATTGCTACGGGCTCTACAACGCTCGGCTTCATCGATAGCCAGACACGTCGTCCCCAACGTGCGCCACAATGGCTTTTGGAGGTTATTAAGTTCTAATTGGTTGCCTCTATGAGTAAGATTGGAGATTACCTACGCCTTGTAAAGTTCTCGCACACCATATTTGCTATGCCCTTTGCGCTGTTGTCGTTCACCTATGCGTGGATGACTGCGGAGCACGATGCAGCGTTGTGGGTTGTGCTATTGCAGGTCGTGGCGTGCATGGTCTTTGCCCGCAATGTCGCCATGGGTTTCAACCGCTGGGCAGACCGTAAGATTGATGCCGAGAACCCTCGCACGGCAAATCGCGAGATTCCCGCGGGCGTTATCTCGTCACGCGGTGCGGTGATATTTATTATTATTAATGCACTCCTCTTTGTTGCTACTACGCTAACAATCAACCCCTTGTGCGCATGGCTCTCGCCTGTGGCACTCTTTGTGGTGATGTTCTATAGCTACTGCAAGCGCTTTACCGCCATGGCACATATCGTGTTGGGCTTGTCGCTCGGCATTGCCCCCGTGGGTGCCTATATCGCCGTTACGGGTACTACGGTTGCGGAGTGCTGGCTCTTGGCTGCGGTGGTTACAACATGGTGTGCGGGCTTCGATATCATCTATGCGCTTCAGGATGCGGAGTTCGACCGCAAGCGCGGTTTGCACTCCATCCCCTCGCACTTCTCGGCCACCATGTCGTTGGTTATTAGTGCCATGCTGCACCTCGCAAGCGTCGGCCTCCTTGTGTGGTTTGCACTCTCGCAGCCCTGCACATGGCTCTTATGCTTGGGTTGTGCGCTCTTTACTGCGATTTTGGCCTTGGAACACTACCTCGTAACGCCTACGAAGCAGCGAAATATCGGCATCGCCTTTGGTACGCTCAACGCCATGGCGAGTATGTCTTTGGCGGTGTGCCTCATTGCAAACCTCTTGATTTATAGATAGTATGTGGGTTGGTGCAGCGCTACTCTCGGCTATGCTTCTTGGCCTCTACGATGTCGCTAAGAAGCGCTCGCTCGCGGGCAATGCCGTCGTTGTCGTACTGCTCCTTAACACCCTCTTCTCCACTATCCTCTTTGCCCCCGTTATCCTCGATGCAGAGTTCGGTTTGGGACTCTTCGATGGCACAGCCCTCGCCTCTACGAGTGGCAATATCGGTGACCACGCCCTCGTGGCTCTCAAGGCCGCCATTACGCTCTCGTCGTGGTTGTGTGGCTACTACGCCATCAAGCACCTTCCGCTCACTATCGTGGGTCCTGTGAATGCCACACGCCCCGTTGTGGTGCTTGTGGGCGCGCTCCTGCTCTTTGGCGAGGAGCTAAACGCCTGGCAGTGGGGTGGTGTGCTCCTTACCATCGTATCGCTCTACCTTCTGAGCCGTGCGGGAAACAAGGAGAGTATCAACTTCCGTAGCAACCGCCATGTGTGGGCATTGTTTGCCGCCATGTTGCTTGGCGCTGTGAGTGGCCTTTACGATAAGTTCCTTATCGCCAATTGCTCACTCCACCCCCTCTTTGTGCAGAGCTGGTTCGGCCTCTACCAACTCATAATGATGACCATCATCGCCCTTGTTGTGTGGCTACCGCGCAGGGCAAGCGAGCCTTTTAAGTGGGTGTGGACCATTCCGCTTATCTCGTTCTTTGTGTCGTGTGCCGACTTCTGCTACTACCATGCCCTCGACGACCCCGACGCCATGATTGCCGTTGTGTCTATGATACGCCGCTCGTCGGTTATTGTCACCTTCCTTTGCGGCGCCCTTCTCTTTGGCGAGCGCAACCTCAAGGCCAAAGCCCTCGACCTCTTGCTGATTTTGATAGGTATGGTCTTGCTTTGTATTGGTAGCATATAATTCTCACATAGTATATATTATTAAGGAGCCTTTGTCGGGCTCCTTTGTTTATCTACTCTTCACGATTTTGTAACAATAAATTAACGGCATTGTCGCGACCTTGAAACATCGTTGCCCTATTTTTGCAGCGTGAAAAAAGGATAAAACGAGATTGACTAATTTGAATGAATTTATGAGTAAGAGACTGACAATTGCGCTTGTGGCACACGACGCCATGAAGCACGACCTCGCGGAGTGGGTCGCATGGAACTGGGCAAAGCTCCTATCACACCGCCTAATTTGCACAGGAACAACAGGCCGCATCGTGGCCGAAACACTTATGGAGCGCAGAGCCAAGGATGCAGCACACTCGCACTTCGATATCACCATGCTTAAGTCGGGCCCATTGGGTGGTGACCAGCAGCTCGGAGCGATGATTGCAAACAACGAAATCGACATGCTCATCTTCTTCTGGGACCCCATGTCTGCACAGCCCCACGATGTAGATGTTAAGGCCTTGTTGCGCCTTGCAACGCTATACAACGTGCCCACGGCGATAAACCGTTCATCGGCCGACTTTGTGATATCGTCAACGCTGATGGTCGATGCCGACTACAAACCAGTGGTACGAGACTATTCATCATATATTGCCCGTGTCTTAAAATAAGAGTGGTTGCCCTTAACTTCTGGACAACCACTCTTTCTTTTTACTCCTCTGCCTGCTCCTTTTCGGCACGGCGCTTATTGTTGATGTGCATAAGTTTGCGTATCGACTGTTGCAATTGCTTGGGGTCGATGTTACGCTTGATGACCGAGTCATGAGCCAATGATATGCCACCCGTCTCCTCCGATACCGCGATGACAATAGCATCCGACACCTCACTCATACCCAAGGCTGCGCGGTGACGCATACCATAGGCCTTAGGCACCTCCTGCTGTGTTGAGGGAAGCACACACTTTGCTGCTACCACTCTGTCGCCACTTATGACCATACCGCCATCATGCAAGGGGGCATTCTTGAAGAATACGTTTTGAATAAGTGCTGACGAGACCTTAGCGTCGATGGCGATGCCACTCTCCTCGACGATGCCGAGGTCGTTAGACTGCTTGATGATGATAAGCGCACCCACCTTCTGCTCGCCCATCTCCTGGCACGCCTCAACGATAGGACGGAGGTCTATCTCCTTGGCATTCTTACGATGGCGGAAGTCGAAGATGCGTGTAAGCCACTCGAAGCGCTGACGCTGGCGACCGATAGCCTGCAGGAAGTGGCGTATCTCGGGCTGGAAGATGATGAGGATGGCGATGACACCCACCGAGATGATCTGTCCCAGGATTGTTGAGAAGAGCACAAGGTTGAATGTCTTGACCAGAATCCAGACAAGGTAGATGAAGAATATGCCGACCAAGATATATGGCGCGCTTGTGCCCTTCATAGCTCGGTAGAGACCATAGAAGAGACTTGACACAAGCAGGATGTCAATAACGTCGACAAAGGTAAATGGTATAAATCCCATAATAGGATGCTCGGCTACGGTTAATAATTGTGTATGAGGTTGTTAAAAATGCCGACGTGCAGGTGCAGATCGGCATCTTATGCTGTTGCGAGTTGGCCTAACGGATTACTCCAATGCGCCAGCCTCGTAGAGCTCGTCGATCTTCTGGAGCACAAGGCTTGAGATGTTGAGCGAAGGATCTGCGTCGATTACAGATGCAGCGTTGAGCACCATCTTATAGCGCTTGTCTGCGTTGATCTCCTCGAGAGCCTTGCGTGTAAGCTCCTGGAAGCGGTTCATAAGCACGATCTGCTCCTCGGCCAATGCCTGCTCATCCTTAGCAAGCTGCTCGCCCTCCTTCTGTGCTGTAGTCTGCAAAGAGTTCATGCGAGTCTGAATAGACTGCTCCTTCTTTGCCAACTCCTCGCCTTTCTGCTGTGCGTTGAGTGTTGTGATGAGACCCTTCTCGTAGTCCTGCTGGAGCTTTACGGCCTCGTTCTGCAACTTGTTGTACTCTGTAGCGATGCTCTGCTCCTTCTGTGCCCAGCTCTCCTGTGTTGATGCTGCGCGTGTCTGGAACTCCTGCATCTTTGTCTCCAAGGCCTTACCCTCTTTAGCATACAACTTGCTTGATGCGAGCATGAAGTCAACATCGATATATACAACATCGCCGCTTGCTACACACTCAACAGTTGTTACCTCTGTAGTTTCGGTTGTTGTAGCCTCTGCAGGCTTGTCTGCCTTCTCTGTGTTGTTGCATGCGCTAAGCATTGCTACAGCTGCCAAGGCAAATAAAAGACTCTTTTTCATAGTTTTTATTCTCTTTATTAGTTAATTTTCAAATTCAAAATACAAAGGTAAGAAAAATTTATTTACTTTTGTAAAAAATTTAGATAATTTTAGAGTTACATCTCATAAAGATAGTTGTTATGTACGAATATATATCAGGCAGACTCGATGAGGTAAACCCAACGTATGCCGTGGTTGAGGCTGCGGGCGTGGGCTACTTTATCAATATATCGCTTAACACATACTCTGCTATTGAGGGTGCAAGCGAGGCGCGCCTCTATGTTCACTTTGTGGTAAGGGAGGATCAGCAGGCGCTCTATGGCTTTGCAACGAAGATTGAGCGCGAGTTGTTCCGCCGTCTTATCAGCGTCTCGGGCGTGGGTGGTAACACCGCACGAATGATACTCTCGACATACTCACCACGCGAGTTGCAGAACATCATCGCTACCGAGAATGCGGTGCTTCTAAAAAATGTTAAAGGCCTGGGACTCAAGACCGCACAGAAGATTATCGTGGAGCTCTCGGGTAAGATGCTTGAGCTTGGTGCCGACACTATGGATGTGCCCGTAGCAGCCCCTGCGAATAATGTTGTCTACGATGAGGCTCTCGCGGCGTTGCAGATGTTGGGCTTCCAAAAGGTGGCATCGGAGAAGGCGCTCAAGGCTATCTTTAAGGAGAACCCCTCGATGGCTGTCGAGGAGGCTGTGCGCGCTGCGCTTAAACATTTGTAGTCGTTTCATATTTTAATTTCATTAAAAAAGTCGCGTAGTTGCAAAATATTTGTTAACTTTGTGCGCTTATATGGATATGAAAAGATTATACAATATCGCTATTATTGCAGTTGTGGCGCTCGTCGCAACGCTTTCGTTGTCGTGTAGCAACGAGAACGATAGTGTGCTTACCAATCAGCAGAGCAAGATAGCCAGCTACCTCACCTCGTCTCACCAGCCACGCCTAATCCCTGAGTCGGAGGTATCGGCATCGCTTGATAGCGAGCCACAGTTCTACACGCAGTGGGGCTTGGATATCTACCGCTACATTGCAACCTACTATGATGAGGGTCGCGATGATTGGGCTGAGGTTACAAGTCGCAGCCAGATTGAGATTGTATATACGGCCTATGTATTCCCCAACGCGAAGCCTACCGTAGTGAATATGTATGCTACCAACGACCCTGACTCGATTGCCGAGCTTGAGAAGTTGGGTCTCAATACTGAGTATGAGTGGACTACCGACCCCATGGTTGTGACATTGGGCAAGGAGGAGATTCTCTCAGGTCTTGAGACTGCACTTGTGGGTTGTCGCGAGGGTGATAGCGTGGAGATATACCTCACCTACGATCAAGCATACGGCAAGCACTATGTTGGCAAGGTGCCTGCGAAGTCTGCCGTTGTGTGGTACATCGATATTATTGATGTTAAATAATGAACTTTAGATATACTATGAATAGATTCTTTGTTGGTATTGTTTCGTTGCTTGCCACGGCTGTGATGGCGGTGTCGTGCATCGAGGAGCCCACAATAAGCTTTAATGATATTGAACAGCGCTCGCTTAAGGCATGGATAGAGAAGCATAGACCCGAACTCAAGGATAACTATCAGGAGGAGGGTGGCTACTATGTTGAGGTGCTAGACGCAGGTTGCGCAGACTCTTTGGCTATCACAGGCAAGGATGTGTGGTTGTGGTACGACTTCACTGGCCGTGACCTTGAGGGTACCATCTGCGAGACACGCGACTGGAAGATAGCAAAACAGCTCGGCACATATACCGACTACACACACTATGTCCCTTCGTTCCGTTTCAGTGGCAAGGAGTCGACAACGATGATGGAGGGTACCTACCTTGCGACATTCAATAAACTCACCATCGGTGGCGAGGAGTTCGAGGTGCGCTATGGCACTAAGTTGCGTTTGTATCTCCCCTCATCAATCATTGCGAGCGAGAGTGCTGATGGTGGCTATGAGGGTCAGTATGGTCTCGAGGAGAACAAACCTTTGGTAGTAGATATGTATATCTATGGTCATGTTGCAAACCCTGTGGCATATGAGGGTAGCCGTGTTGAGGCATTCGCAAATGTCAATGGTGGTCTCTGCGCGGAGCATAAGACCGAGAAGGAGGATGCCGAGGAGGGTGACCAGGATAAGGAGACAAAGGCTCGCCGTCGTGCTATCTTCTCGCGCGCTGATGACAATAGCGAGAGTGGCGAAAATAGTGGTGATGAGGGCGAAGAGGAGGTTAATACCCGCCCCTTGGAGTTCTTCGATGGTCGTTGGCACCAGCCTGTTGATACTATCGAGCACCTCTTGGTCAACTACTCATACTCACCTGAGCGCCAGTCGTTTGACTTTGATGCTGTGGCTACTGATAAGTTGATGTACAACCGCGAGGAGGTATCGGAGAATAAATACCAGGCGGGAGATATCTACGCTAACCTCAGCGATGTAGACCGCCGCATAAATGAGGCTCTTGTTGAGCGCTTCGGTGCGGGTATCACCTACGATGAGGTGCTTGAGGCCGACTCAGTCAATACTAAACCTACTGTAAAGGTGTGGTATGTAGGTCGTTTCCTTGATGGCTTCATCTTCGATACCAATATCGACGAGGTTAAGGAGATTATCTACGGCAAGGTCAATAGCGAGGGTGAGGCGTTGTCGTTTACCACTGCAGACCCCTTGGATAATAAATATATTCCAGCTTGGAACCATGCTATACCCACCTTGCGCCTTGGTCAGTGGGCTACAATCCTCACGGTGTCGACATATGCATACGGCCTTGAGGGTCAGACGGGTGCCACAAAGTCTACAACGACAAATAGCAATCAGGCATACTACGACTACGCAAACTACTATAACTACATGAACTACATGAATAGCTACTACGGCTATGGTTATGGTAATATGTATAACAACGGTTACTACGGTTACAACCCATACTACTATGGCTACATTCCTCCCGTTAGCGAGGACACATCGGTAACCGTGACCACCACATCTACGGAGATTCAGGCATTCACGCCTCTTATTTTCCAGATATTCGTAGAAAAATAGCATCGTGGAGCAACCCAAAGTTGAGCGCCTTCTAAAGCTGATGAAGCTGATGACGGCAAACGTAAACTACACTGTCGAGGATCTCGCTGAGCGCCTCGACACTTCGTATCGTTCCATCTATCGCTATATCGACACCTTCAAGAATGCCGGCTTCGTGGTGCATAAACTCGAAGGTGGTGTCTATAAACTCGGCAAGGAGAGTCGTTACTTCAAGGATATATCGCAACTTGTGCACTTTACGGACGAGGAGGCTCATATCTTCAACCAGCTCCTCGAGGGCTTGGATGATACCAATGCGCTCAAGCAGAATCTGCGCCGCAAGCTTACGACCGTATATAACTCTACCGCTATGGCGACAAGCATCGTCAAGGGTAAAAATGCCCAGAACGTAAACCGCTTGCAGGAGGCTATCGAGAATCGTAGTCAGGCTGTGCTTGTCGACTATGCCTCGTCACACGCTGGAGTAACACGCAGTAGGGTAGTTGAGCCCTTCGGCTTCACGACAAACTATGTTCAGTTGTGGTGCTACGAGCCCGAGAGTGCAATGAACAAGCTATTTAAGGTGGCGCGTATCGGCTCGGTTGAAGTGCTCGACACGCCGTGGCAGTGTGCCGATAAGCATGAGAAAGGCTATATAGATATATTCCGCATGACGGGCTTCGAGCAACACCGCGTGCAGGTGAAGCTCGGTATGTTGGCGCGCAACCTTCTTATTGAGGAGTACCCCTTGGCCGAGCGCGATATCAAGCCCATTGACGAGACTCACTGGATGCTTGATACGCATGTATGCAACTATATCGGTGTAGGTCGCTTTGTGATGG
This sequence comes from Alistipes sp., assembly GCA_045634725.1. Lineage (GTDB taxonomy): Bacteria > Bacteroidota > Bacteroidia > Bacteroidales > Rikenellaceae > Alistipes. The sequence continues at coordinate 26,546 of JAZRAT010000095.1, forward strand.
GACTTTTGGATGATACGGAGATTGTTGATAGCCCCGAGCTCGAGGCATACATCGACAATATCATCCACCAATATGATACCAAAAGAGGCCGCTTATAGCAGCCTCTTTATTTTTTTGAACCACTTGTAGGGCATATACCTAAATGGTAGGTCGAGCCATGTCGGGGTGTTCAACACTGCACGGCGGTGCGAGAAGGCGTAGAGCGAGTCGCGACCGTGGTAACGACCCATGCCCGAGTTACCCACGCCACCAAAGGGCATATGCTCGTTGGCGATGTGCATAATAACGTCGTTTATGCAGGCTCCACCCGACGAGGTGTGCGCTATGACGCGCTTGGCACTCGCCTCATCCGCAAATACATACAACGCCAAGGGCTTCTCTCTGTCGTTTATAAACTCTATCGCTTGGTCTATGCTCTCAATCTCTATGATTGGTAGCACGGGGCCAAATATCTCCTCGCGCATCACGGCGCTATCCACCGCAACATTATCCAGAAGCGTAGGTTCTATGTACCTATCCGAGGCATCTACTCTGCCTCCGTGGCGTATTGTGCCATTCGTAAGGTAGCCACTAACACGCTCGAATGCCTTTGCCGTGACCATGCGTACATAGTGCTTACTCTCGTGTACATCCTCGCCGTGTAGCTCCACTACGGCGCGCTTGAATGCCTCGATAAACTGCTCCTTAACCGCGGGGTGGATAAGCAGGTAGTCGGGCGCAATGCAGGTCTGTCCCGCGTTGAGGCTCTTACCCCACGCTATGCGCTTTGCTGCAATCTCGATGTCGGCACTCCTGTCCACAACTACGGGGCTCTTGCCTCCAAGTTCAAGGACTACGGGCGTGAGGTTTTCGGCCGCAGCACGCATAACCACACGACCGAGGTCGGGTGAGCCCGTGAAGAAGATTATGTCGTAGCGCTCCTTGAGTAGTGCGCTATTTACGTCGCGATGTCCTTGTACTATAGCAACATACTCCTCGCTGAAGCACTCCTCAATAAGTTTTGCCAATGCCTCCGCCACGTTGGGAACATATGGCGAGGGCTTCAATATGGCGGTGCATCCCGCAGCTATAGCTCCTACAAGTGGGTTGAGGAGCAACTGCACGGGGTAGTTCCATGGTGCTATGATAAGCGCCACACCCAGAGGCTCGGTTATGATAGCGCTTTTGGCGGGCTTTAGCTTTAGTGGAGTCTCCTTTTTTGAGGGTGCTGCCCACTGCTTGAGGTGCTTAAGGAAGTTGTCAATCTCGCCCAAGACGATGCTTATCTCCGTGAGGAAGGCCTCCTCGTAGCTCTTGTGTAGGTCGGTGTAGAGAGCATCCGTCAGGCTCTTTTCGTGCTTGAGAATAGCCTTGCGTAGCCTCTGCAACATCTCGAGGCGAAACTCTATGTCGAGGGTCTCGTGGCTACGAAAGTATGTGCGTTGTGCTGCTACAATTGCGGGTATGTGGTTGACAATTTCGCTCATAAGAAAAAAAGGGGCCCGAAGCCCCTAAGATTTTAGATGATATCGAAGGCAATCTTCATCATGTTCGTGAAGGATGTCTGGCGCTCCTCGGCCGAGCATGCTGTGCCGTGTACCAACGAGTCGGAGATTGTGCAGATGCACAGAGCACTCTTACCTGCGCGTGCAGCATTCATATAGAGTGCCGTAGCCTCCATCTCAACTGCCATTACGCCCATCTTCTGCCACTGCTTCCAGTTCTCGGCATCGTCGCCATAGAATACGTCGCTTGCCAAGACGTTACCCACCTTGTAGTCGATACCAAGCTCCTCGGCCTTAGCTGCCGCAGAGCGCAAGAGCTCGAAGTCGGCGATAGGGGCGAAGGTGCCTGGGAGGTTGAACTGCGCACCATAGTTAGAGTCGGTGCAAGAGCCCATTGCGAATACCACGTCACCGAGCTTGAGGTTGGGATCGTAAGCACCTGCCGAGCCGCAGCGGATGATGCGCTTCACGTCGTAGAAGTTGAAGAGCTCGTAGGTGTAGATGCCGATTGAGGGGATACCCATGCCGTGGCCCTGAACCGATACGCGCTTGCCCTTGTAGGTACCTGTATAGCCGAGCATGCCGCGCACGCTGTTATACTGCACGGGGTTCTCCAAGAAGGTCTCTGCCATGAACTTTGCGCGCAAGGGGTCGCCCGCCATGATTACTCTGTCGGCGATTTCGCCCATCTGTGCTCCGATGTGGGGAGTAGGAACTTTTCCTGCCATATGATTATTGTTTTATAGTTTTTATATTCGTGGTTATATCCTTACAAAGTTAATACTAATCTTGCGAAACACAAAGCGTGAGTGCAAAAAAATCTCTATGAGTCCATATATCCCATTTTTTTTACTACCTTTGCAAGGATATATATATGCCCCGAAATACAATGAGTAGACCAAAGAAAAATTGCGACACCACCACAGAGGCAAAGGCAACGAAGGAGAAGAAGTATGTCGAGACCCCTCTGATGAAGCAATACTACCAAATCAAGGCCATTCACCCCGATGCGATACTCCTGTTCCGCGTGGGCGACTTCTATGAGACCTTTGGTGAGGATGCCATCAAGGCGAGTGGTATCTTGGGTATCACGCTCACGCGCCGTGCCAATGGTGCTGCGTCGTATGTCGAGTTGGCGGGCTTCCCATACCATGCCTTGGATAACTACATGCCCAAGCTCGTGAGGGCGGGTGAGCGTGTTGCTATCTGCGAGCAGCTCGAGGACCCCAAGATGGTCAAGGGCCTCGTTAAGCGTGGCGTGGTGGAGATGGTAACTCCCGGTATCGTTATGGGAGAGAACCTTGTTGCAGGTAAGGAAAACACCTTTCTCGCCTCGGTTTACTTCGCCAAGACTACTACGGGCATAGCATTCCTCGACCTCTCGACAGGCGAATTTTATGTCGCAGAGGGCGATGACGCATATGTCGATAAGCTTATCTCAAACCTTCAGCCCCGCGAGATTGTCTTTCAGCGTGGCATGGAGGAGCGCTTCAACGACGCCTTTGGCACGAAGCACTACACCTATCGCCTCGACGAGTGGGTATTCTCCGAGTCGGTAAATCGTGATAAACTTACCAAGCAACTCGGTGTTCAGTCGCTCAAGGGCTTCGGCATTGAGACTATGAGCGCGGGTATATCGGCTGCGGGCGCTATCCTCTACTACTTGGAGTTCACCGAGCACAAGCAGACGGCACACATATCATCCATCTCGCGC
>JAZRAT010000096.1:0-21748 GCA_045634725.1 Alistipes sp.
CACGAATTTTAAGGATCTTTGTCATAGTTGTACAATTAGGTTTATTAGTTAGTTTTAAGTCGTTCAAAGGTTGTTCTATTTTTCGAATAACAAATTTAAGCAATATTTTCCCGAAAAACAAATATTTTTCTAAAAAAGTACGGTACAAACAAAAAAACTACCCAGGGATGATACACTCCTAGGTAGCATATTTCAAACGCCGACAAAGGGCTACTTACTTCAATAAGTTTAAGAAACTCTCGGCTAAGGTAATATCTTCGGGCGTGGTAATCTTGATGTTTGTGCGCTCGCCCTCGACCAACGATATGCGCTCGCCCAAGGCCTCAACCACCGAGGCATCATCCGTGAATGCGGGGCTGAACTCTGCATTATAAGCATCACGAAGTAGCTGTGCCTTAAATATTTGCGGAGTCTGCACGATGCGCAACTCCGAGCGGGGCACGATGTATGAGTCATTGCCCTCAACACGGCGGTACGAGTCAACTACATCCACCACGGGAATCACCGCGTCGTGCTCCTCCGTGGCAAGCATGGCGCGTATTATGAGGCGCTTTGTCACGAGCGCTCTAACGCCATCGTGCACAGCGATATACTCAACCTCCGACGAGAGGGCGTTTATGCCATTAAGCACCGAGTGGAAGCGCTCCCTGCCTCCCGCAACGATGCGGTGTGGGGCAACATCGAAGCGTGCGCGGAGGTTCTCCCACAAGGGGATATGTGCCTCGGGCAACACCACGACAATCTCGGCACCAGGGAGTGCCTCACTAAAGGTGTTGATGGTGCGTGCCACGATGGGCTGGCCACCAAGCATAAGGAACTGCTTGGGCAGCGCCGACTGCATACGGCTACCCGAGCCTCCCGCAACGATTACTACTCCTCGCTTTGCCATAGTAGTTTCTTGCCAAATCCAAGTGTGTTATCCGTAAGTTTCATCAGCGTGGGCGCGACCATCCATATCTCGAGGTCGGCGGCCGCAGCATAGGGAAAGCGCTTGATGTAGCACTTGCGCGCCTCGTCGTCACCACGCTTTGCCTCACCCGTAACCTGAAGGCCCTGCACACGGCCCACGATGCGCGTCTCAAGAACAATAGATAGCGCCACATTGCCGTTCGCCTCCATCTCCGCGCCATGACGCGTTGTGAGGTCGGAGGTAAAGACAAAGAGGTTGCGCTTCGCGTCGAAAGCGTAGAAGCAGTTTGCAACATAAGGCATACCCTCGCCATTTACCGTAGCGAGGGTAAGCACATGATGCTTCTTTATAAACTTTATAAATCGCTCATCCATAATAGGATATACTATTTGCCGTTAGGGAAAATATCCTCCTCGGTGATTGCACCGCCCTGAATCTCCTCATGCTTAAGCTCCGCCACTACCCTATCGCGCACCGCCTCAAAGCGTGCCTTGTGAGCATCTGCAATGGGCTCAGCGGGCTCCTGTGGCACCTTCAATGGGTCGATGGGCGTGCCATTCTTCCAGATGCGGTAGTCGAGGTGTGGGCCGGTAGATGTACCCGTAGAACCTACATAACCGATAAGCTGACCCTGCGACACCTTTGTACCAACCTTGATGCCCTTAGCGAAGCTCTTAAGGTGGAGGTAGCCTGTCTGGAGGTTACCCGCATGCTTGATTTTAAGGGTGTTACCACCACCGCCACCCCAGCCAGCGAAGACCACAGTACCATCCGCTACGGAGTGCACGGGAGTGCCCGAGGGTGCAGCATAGTCAACACCATGGTGTGGGCGATATACCTTATGCACGGGGTGCAGACGGGCGTTAGAGAACTTTGAGCTAATACGTGTATACTTCAATGGTGCCTTGAGCAACTGCTTGCGCAACGACTCGCCATTGTACTCCCAGTAGCGGAGTTTACCCTCCTCCTGAGCATATGGGATGGCGTAGTACTCCTTACCGCCGTGGACGAACTTTGCACCCCACACACGACCGATGCCTACAGATGTGCCATTAACAAACTTCTCGTCGTAGATAACGGCGAATGAGTCACCCTCCTGGATGCCGAAGAAGTCGACTGTCCACTGGTAGATATCCTCCACCTCTGCCGCCAAGGCGTAGGGCATATCCTGCGCCATGATAGCGCCCCAGAGTGATGAGGTGATGACAGCCTCGCGGTTCTGGCGCACGACATCCACGGGATTCTCGCCCTTGGTCACCGACACGGAGTCGCGATGGAAACCGAAGGTTACGTACTCGATAGCGTCGATATGGTAGACGAGGTAGTCGAGTACCTCGCGTGTGCCGAGCGAGTCGGTCTCGGTGCGCATGAATGTTGTATAGGCCTTGTCGGCACGAATCTTACGCAGAGAGAACACCTCGGCTGCCGCCTTGTCGAGGCGGTCAACCATCACGGCAGAGACACCCCTACGACCCAAGATTCCGCCTACGGTCTCACCCGAGCGAACGGTATCGTTAGCGATGGTATAACCCTCTATATCTATGCCATAGAGATACTCTGGTTCCTTATTTGCGGTGCTACTTGCAGCACCATTGCCCTTGTTTTCGGTAGAGCCTCCGCCACATGCAACCATACCTAAAAGAAGGAGCAATGCGGAAAAACGAGCGATGAGTTTCATATTCGGCAAAGGTAATAATAATTTTGATTTTTCTACGCTTTTATGCCTACGATTATAGTCTTTAAACGCTAAAAACAGTTATTTATTTGGTCGTTACGAAAATAAACCTTACCTTTGACCAAAAGTGTGCCTAGGGCGCTGTGCATATTACAGGGTCGTGGCAGACCAAAAGCATACAATAGATGAAGTTTATTAGACGCATATTATCGTGGATATACACGCTGGTGGTGATAGTACGACACCGCCTCTACGATTGGGGCGTATTGAAGAGTTACTCCTTCGATATACCCGTTGTGTGCATAGGCAACATCACCGTGGGTGGCACGGGTAAGACACCAACAGCAGAGTATATACTCGCATCACTGGCCAAACACTACACCATGGCTATCCTCTCGCGTGGCTATGGCCGCGACACGAAGGGCTACCGCGAGGTTACAGTGAACGACATCTATAGCGACGTGGGCGACGAGCCACTTCAGATGAAACTCAAGTTCCCCGAGACCGTGGTTGTGGTGTCGGAGGATAGAGTGGCGGGCATCGAGCGCATACGCCAGGAGCACCCCGAGGTAAACCTCATAATCATGGATGACGGCTTCCAGCACCGCAGAGTGCGCCCCAAGGTCAACATCCTCATTGTCGACTCTACACGCCCCTACGACAGCGACCACATGCTCCCCTTGGGCCGTCTGCGCGACCTACCCTCGCGCCTCAAGGAGGGACATATCTTCATTGTCTCGAAGTGTAGCGACACCATGAGTCCCATCGACAAGCGTATATGGTACAACAAGCTCCGCGACCAGGCATACCACGAGGTATTCTTCTCGAACATCGAGACCCTCGACATTGAGCCTATCTACGACTTCGACAACCGCGAGCAACCCTACTATGCACAACAGGCTATCCTCGTGTCGGGCATAGGCAACCCTCGTCCCTTTATTCGCGAGGCCGAAACACGCTTTACGGTAGTGGATAAGGTTATCTTCCCTGACCACCACAGATTTACCGCCGACGACCTTCGTAGCATATACAAGGTATTTAACAAGTACCCCCGTGCCATTATCCTCACCACAGAGAAGGATGCCGTAAGGTTGCGTCGCGCACGCATGCCTGAGAGGATGATGCGCGCGATGTACTACCAGCCTATCGCCATGCGTTTGGTGGATGGCCCCGGACGTCACGACTTCGTGGAGAGCCTCATCAGCAGCATCAAGGAGAAGGAGCGTAGCGCCGAGGGTAAGAACAACAAAAAGGTTGTCGTAGATGATTTCGATTAGTTAATAGATAAGAGTTAAAGCTATGATTAATAAAGTAATACTAGTAGGAAACGTGGGTATGGACCCCGAGGTGCGTAGCCTCGAAACTGGCGTTAAGGTAGCACGCATTCGCCTTGCTACGACCGAGCGCATCTTCAACCGTCAGACTAACGAGACCACCGAGCACACAGAGTGGCACACCATAACATTGTGGCGCGGACTTGCCGAGGTGGTAGATAAGTATGTTCACAAGGGCTCACAACTCTACATCGAGGGTCGCCTCCGCAGCCGTGAGTGGGAGCAGGATGGCCAGAAGCGCTACGCTACGGAGATTGTTGCCGACGACATGAAACTCCTCGGTCGCCGTCAGGATGGCGCACCCCAGCAGGGTGGCTATCAGCAGCCCGCACAGTCTACTTACCAGCAGCCCGCACAGTCTCAGTATCAGCAACCTGCATACCAGCAGCCAGCGCCACAGCCTACGCCCGCAGCGCCCGCAGCGCCAATGAATGAGACCGACGACCTGCCATTCTAAAGCGAGTAGCGACAAATAAAAAATAGAGATAACCCATTCGAGTTATCTCTATTTTTTTTGACAGCAATCATCCGCCTACTTGGTGTAGTGCATCGAGAGGTAGATACCGGGGAAGCTCTGCACAATGCCGTTTATAGTTTCAAGCGTCGATGTGTCGCCCGTGGCAATCGCGGGGATAGCCGTAGTGATGGCGTTCACTGCATCCTTGGCATCGAGCATCACAACGAGCTTACCATCAACCTTCTTGAGGAAGCCTCCGCAGGTTATCGCCTTACCATCCTCGGCCTTGGCTGTGAGCTCGAAGCGCGCCTTGGTGCTATCGTAGGTGTAGCTACCCTCGAAGACGTAATCGCCATAGCTGAAGCTACCCTTGCCACTCTTCAGGAGCGTGATGGTGAAGCATCCAGGGGTCACACCCTGCATGCGCAACTCCTCGCGAACGATGGTCCTAACCTGACCTATTGCGGCCTCGGCAAAGGAGTTGGTACCGAGGTACTCTATATCGATGTCGCTATAGCTCCATGTGCCGAGAATCTCACTCTTCGAGGGAGCATTCTCAGCGAGGCTCTTATATGGCGAGACCTTGGTCGCTGGCTGTTGGCTTTTACTGCCAAACATACCACCGATTTTCGAGAGGTCAAACTGCGCAGAGGCACTCGTAGGCAGGGCTACGACGCCCACAACGAGCATGAGCGCCACAACGATGAGTCGCTTCATTACTGTGCGCGGTTAAATGTGTAACCAACGTATACGTTATCGTAGTTCTCGAGGAATGTGGTAAGGCTGTTCAACATGTTAACCTTCGAGCCGAGGGCTGTGAGGAAGTTCATGAGCTTCGAGCAGTCGTAGACGATGTCGAGGCTGTCACCATTAAGGTAGGCAAAACCGCTCAATGGCTGAAGCTTGATGAGCGACGAGTCGAACGTAAAGACGATGGCGTGTGTGGTGTTGTCGTAGGTGTAGGTACCCGCCAAGTTGCGACGACCTACAAGCATGGTAAAAGTCTTGTCGTCGTTAAGCGTAACATTGTGTGTACCAGGCTTGATGCCTACAAGTGCGTATGCCGAGGTGAGCTTGCCCTCGATAGATGACATCATGGCGTTACCCGCGAGTGTTGCCAACTCATCCTCGCTCGCGAGGCGCACACCAGGCTTTGCATAGTCCCACTTCGAGGCGAGAAGGTACTCCGTAACCTTACCATCAGTCTTCTTGTCGATAAGTTCTGTTGCTGCGCCCTTAAGGAAGTCGCCAAGGGTCTGCGCTGAGGCCATGCCAGAGAAGGCTACGATGGCAACCAAAATAGATAATACTCTCTTCATAAGTTTATAAGTCAATAAGTTAATTAAAAAGGCTTCGGGTGTCGGAGTGACATCCGAAGCCTCTCATAATATAGAACGTACTTATATTTATAATATTGTTACAGGCTCGCCTCGATCTCCTCAATCTCCTGCAACCATGCGCGCGACTCGGCATCCGAAGGCATGTGCAAGTCACCGCGTGGCGAGAGACCCACAGCACCAACCTTTGGACCATCGGGCATTGCCGAGCGCTTGAACTGTTGAGAGAAGAAGCGACGGAAGAAGACCTTCAACCACTTGACGATGGTAGCCTCGTCATACTTGTCCTCGAAAGCTATGCACGCAAGCATGAAAATTTTTGACGGCTCGTAGCGACGGCGCAATGCGCAGTAGAGGAAGAAGTCGTGCAAGTCGTATGGGCCCACGATATCCTCGGTCTTCTGTGCGATATTCTCGCCATCGGCGGGAAGCAACTCGGGGCTAACGGGTGTAGCAACGACATCACGCAACGCCTCGCGCAAAGTGCCCTCTGCACGATTCTCTGCGTACCACTCAACCATGTATCGCACCAGGGTCTTGGGCACAGAGGCGTTGATGCCATACATAGACATCTGGTCGCCGTTGTATGTTGCCCAGCCGAGAGCCAACTCGCTCATGTCGCCCGTGCCGATAACCATACCGCCACACATATTTGCCACATCCATAAGAATCTGCGTGCGCTCGCGTGCCTGAGAGTTCTCGAATGCTACGCCACGCTCGCTTGGGTCGAGGCCGAGATCCTTGAAGTGCTGTTCGCACGCATCCTTGATGCTTATCTCACGAAGCGTACAGCCCAACTCGCGCACCATTGTAAGTGCATTCTGGTATGTGCGGTCCGTAGTGCCGAAGCCAGGCATTGTAACACCTATGATGCCCTTGCGGTCGAGACCCAAGAGGTCGTATGTGTCGCATACGGCAAGAAGCGCCAATGTAGAGTCGAGGCCGCCCGAAATGCCGATAACAGCATTCTTGCATCCTGTATGCTCGAGGCGCTGTGCCAAGCCTGCGCTCTGAATTGCGAATACCTCCTTGCAGTGTATTGCGCGTGCAGCCTCATCCTCGGGGACGAAGTATAGAGGCTCGATATGGCGGCGTACGCGGTCGGTGCGCACGATCTCGTCAACATCAATCTCCACAACGCGCATCTCGGGCGCATCGGGATAGTAGAAGGTGTTGCGCGCAGTGCGGCGTGTAGAGATATACTCCACGTCGATATCTGCGATTGCCATGCGGTCGTTGCGCACGAAGCGCTCGCTGACACCCAACACACGACCAAGCTCTGCGATTACGGCATTACCCGCAAACACAAGGTCGCTCGACGACTCGCCATGACCCGCCGAAGCATAGACATAGGCTGCCATAGTGCGTGACGACTGCTCGGCGATAAGCGAGATGAGGTAGTCGTGCTTGCACACGCTCTCGGGAGATGCCGAGAGGTTGAACAAAAGCTTTGCACCCTGCACCGCCTGCATTGATGAGGGAGGCACGGGAACCCACATATCCTCGCAAATCTCTACGCCGAACTCCACGCCATGGATGTCGAACAAGAGGTCAGCACCGAAGGGGCACTCCTGACCCGCGAAGCGTATCATGCGGTCACGAATGCCGAAGCCCGACACCCACCAGCGAAGCTCCGAGAACTCGCCATAGTTGGGGATGTAAGACTTAGGGATGATACCCCACAACTGACCCTGACCGAAGACAGCGGCGCAGTTGTAGAGGCGGTCAGCAAATACCACGGGGAGACCCACGATGCCGATTGTAGGTATCTCGGCAGTCTCCTCCATGAGCCATGCAAGAGCGTTCTCCGAGTCCTTGAGGAGCTTCTTCTGGAGCACCATATCGCCACAGGTGTAACCCACGAGCGAGAGCTCGGGCATAACGACGATCTCGACACCCTCGTCGAAGGCCTCCTGCATAATCTTGAGAGCAGCCTCGGCATTGCGACGCGCATCAGCGATATGTACGCGAGGCACCGCTGCCGCAACTCTCATATATCCATATTGGTTATTCATACTCTAATGCGTTTTAATATAGCATAACCCTATTTTTGGTCAGAAGGGGTTAGACTTGGCTACAAGCCGAAATTGAACTGGATGGGGGAATACTTTGGCGTATTTCCCCATTCAGGGCAATGAGCTTGGAGTCGAAGATGACCCCTTATCACAAAAAATTACTCTGTCCAGATGCGAGCCAAGTTAATGATAGTATTCATCGCCTTCTGCATTGTTGTCAACGACGCATACTCGTAGCGACCATGGAAGTTCATGCCACCAGTGAAGATATTGGGGCAGGGAAGGCCCATGAACGAGAGGCGCGAGCCATCGGTACCACCACGGATGGGCTTAACAAGGGGCTTAACACCCGCCTCAATCATGGCGCGCTTAGCCTTCTCGATAACCTGTGGGTGTGGCTCGACCATCTTACGCATGTTGTAGTACTGATCCTTGAGTGCGAGTGTGAGCACCTTCTCGCCATATTTGCGCTGGAGGAAGTTCACTACATCCCACATAAGCTGCTTCTTAGCCTCAAACTTGTCGCTGTCGTGGTCACGGATGATGTAGCTAATCTCCGCCTCCTCGACGCTACCCTTGATGCCTACGCAGTGGAAGAAGCCCTCGTAGTGCTCGGTGAACTGTGGACGCTCGTTTGCGGGAAGGAGTGCGTTCAGCTCTGTTGCAATGTCGATGGCGTTAATCATCTTGTTCTTCGCCATGCCGGGGTGTACGTTACGGCCAGCGATAGAGATCTTTGCGCCCGCAGCATTAAAGTTCTCATACTCCAACTCACCCTCCATGCCACCATCCATGGTGTATGCGAAGTCGGCAGCGAACTTCTTAACATCGAAGTAGTCTACGCCACGGCCAATCTCCTCGTCGGGAGTGAAGCCCACGCGAATCTTGCCGTGTGGCACCTCGGGGTGTGCAACGAGCCACTCCATGGCTGTCACGATCTCGGCAACACCCGCCTTGTCGTCAGCACCGAGGAGTGTAGTACCATCGGTGTGGATGAGGGTGTGGCCCTTGAAGAAGGGCAACTCGGGGAACTCCTCAACGCGCAACCATACGTCGCCACCAAGCAAGATATCACGACCATCGTAGTTCTCAACAACGTGAGGCTTAACATCTGCGCCACTCATATCGGGAGCAGTGTCGACGTGCGAGATAAAGCCGATAACGGGAGCATTCTCATAGCCCTTTGTTGCGGGCAGAGTACCCATAACATAGCCATACTCATCCATTGTAACCTCCTTGAGACCGATTGTCTCGAGCTCCTCCTTGAGGTAGCGCAACAACACGAGCTGTTTCTCGGTTGAGGGGAACGATGTGCTCGACTCATCAGCCTGAGTGTCGAACGACACATACTTCAAAAATCTATCTTTCAAATCCATAGTTTTATCTATTTTATGTTATCTTTCTGTGTTTGCTTAGTCGAAAATTACTCGCCAATCTTTGCGCGACGTGAGTGCCAGATGAAGTATGCGATAATCGCAACATACATCACGATGCCGAGGTACTCAGCACCCATAGAGCCAGCCCAACCACCGATAGTGAGGTCTGCGCCTGTGAATGCGATGATTGCACTTACGACACCCATCAAAGCACCACCAGCAATGAAGCCCGATGCGATGAGCGTACCGCGGTTGTTGTTTGCCTTGGCCTGCTCGGGGTTCTTGTGACGGTTAACAGCCCAGTTAGCTAAGCCACCCACTACCAATGGAGCATTGAGGCTCATAGGGATGAACATACCGAGTGCGAAGGGCAATGCGGGAACGTTGATGAGAGTGAGCACGAGGATGAGGCCCGCGCCAATGCCGTAGAGCAACCATGGTGTGACACCACCTGTCATCAAAGGCTTGATAACGGCTGCCATGGCGTTAGCCTGTGGAGCAACCAAAGCACCCTCACCAGTAAAGCCATAAGTCTCGTTCATGATAATCATAACGCCCGCTACGGTAGCAGCAGAAACGAACGTACCAACGAACTTCCATGTCTGCTGTTTCTTGGGTGTTGTACCGAGCCAGTAGCCCACCTTGAGGTCAGTGATAAAGCCACCCGCCATTGAGAGAGCGGTACATACCACACCACCAATAACAAGGGCTGCAATCATACCTGAGTTACCCTCCAAGCCGATAGATACGAGAACCAAAGATGAGAGGATAAGTGTCATCAAGGTCATACCCGACACGGGGTTAGAGCCCACGATAGCGATGGCGTTAGCAGCAACCGTAGTGAAGAGGAATGCGATAACGAATACGATAGCCAACGCTACGATGGTCTGTGTCCAGTTGCCAAGCACACCAAACTGGAAGAATACGAGTGTAGCGGCAAGCGTAGCGATGATAATCGAGAGGATGACCTTCATTGAGATGTCGCGCTGTGTGCGAGGCTCCACGCCTGAAGCCTTCTTGCCCATAAACTCATTCTTGGCAAGCACAAGGGCACTCTTGATGATGCCCGCCTGGCGCACGATGCCGATAAGACCCGCCATGGCGATACCACCGATACCGATAGGACGACCGATATATTTGTAGAGGTTATCGGGAGTGAAGATCAACGAACCATCCGAAAGAACTGTAGTGTAGGCAGCACCCTCAGCGTAGCCTGTAACCTCGAAGAATGACGAAGAGTCGCTTGTGATGGCTGCAATCTGCGCGGGGTCAGTGATACCAAAGACATCGATAAGCTGGCTTGCCGAGAGCGAGTCGAAGATATCCTTGCCCGAGATGCCGAGCATCTGTGCGAATGCCAAAGAGTCTACGGCGCCCTCAAACGAGCCAACGAGTGGCACGATGAAGAACCATACGAGTGCCGAGCCCGCAGTGATGATAAGGGCATACTTCAAACCGATGATATAACCCAAGCCGAGCACCGCAGCCGAGGTGTTGATGCCGAATGCGAGTTTAAACTTCGCAGCAAGAGCCTGACCCCAGCCCCACACCTGTGTAGCAATCTGCGATGACCATGCGCCAAATGTAGATACGATGAAGTCGTAGAGACCACCGATAAGACCCGCAGCCACGAGAATCTTGGCCTGTGAGCCACCCTTCTCACCCGATACGAGCACCTCAGTTGTTGCTGTAGCCTCGGGGAAGGGGTACTTGCCGTGCATCTCCTTAACGAAGTACTTACGGAAGGGAATCATAAGCACGATACCCAACACACCACCGAGAAGTGACGAGAGGAATACCTGATAGAAGTGAGCCTCGAGGCCGAGGATGTAGAGCGCGGGGAGCGTGAAGATAGCACCCGCAACGATTACGCCCGACGAAGCACCGATACTCTGGATGAGGACATTCTGGCCGAGCATATTCTTCTTGCCACGCATCTGACCGAGACCTACGGCGATAATAGCGATGGGGATAGCCGCCTCGAACACCTGACCTACCTTGAGGCCAAGGTATGCCGCAGCTGCAGAGAAGAGCACAGCCATGATGATACCGATAGTTACAGAGTATGGCGTAGCCTCGCGAGGCATCGACTGCGCACCCATAACGGGTTCATACTCCTCACCCGCCTTTAGTTCACGATAGGCGTTCTCGGGAAGTGAAGTTTTAATCTGTTCCTGTTGCATAGTATTGTGTTTTAGTAATTATATACGCATACAATTGTACAAAGATACACAAAAATTCGGAACAACAAAAACTCTCGCGTATAAAAATAGGTATAAAACAAGGGGATACCCTACTCGGATACCCCCCGTTTTCGTAATATGCGAAGTTATTACTCGATAACCTCGCCAAAGAGTGTTGCACTTGAGCAACCCGTGATGCGCACCTTAACGTAGTCACCAACCTTGAAGTTGTGGCGGTCGAAGACTACCATCTTGTTCTGCGAAGTACGACCCGAGAGCTGCTCCTCGCTACGCTTCGATGTGCACTCAACAAGAATCTCAAACTCCTTGCCGATGTCGCGCTTGTTACTCTCCTCCGAGAGTTTATTCTGCAAGTCGATAATCTCGGTCAAGCGACGCGTCTTGACATCCTCGGGGATGTCGTCACCGAGGTTGCGCTGTGCAAAGGTGCCTGGACGCTCCGAGTACTTGAACATATAGGCGAAGTCGTAGCCCACCTCGCGCATAAGCGAGAGTGTCTCGGCATGCTCCTCCTCTGTCTCGTGCGCAAAGCCCGCGATGAGGTCGGTCGTGATGGCACAATCGGGCATATAACGGCGGATGGCCTCAACACGCTCCAAGTACCACTCGCGAGTATACTTACGGTTCATGCGCTTGAGCATCTCGGTAGAACCCGACTGCGCGGGGAGATGTATAGCACGGCAGATGTTGGGCATCGATGCCATGGTCTCAAGCAACTTATCGCTGATATCCTTGGGGTGTGACGTAGCGAAGCGCACACGCAACAATGGCGAAATCTCTGCCACCTGCTTCAACAACTCGGGAAAGTCCACATCGCCCGTGCGGTATGAGTTCACGTTCTGGCCAAGAAGTGTCACCTCACGGTAGCCATTCTCGAAGAGCGTACGCGCCTCAGCCACAATAGTCTTGGCATCGCGGCTACGCTCAATTCCGCGTGTGTAGGGCACAACGCAGTATGAGCAGTAGTTGTTGCAACCACGCATGATGGCGATAAAGGCGCTCACACCATTTCTATCGAGGCGCACGGGGGCAATCTCGGCGTATGTCTCCTCCTTCGAGAGCTCCACATTAACACCCGTAGAGCCACCATCCACCTCGCGAACGAGGCGTGGGAGGTCGCGGTATGAGTCGGGGCCAGCAACGATATCTACGCCCGTGCCGCCCTTTGTCAACTCCTCCTTGAGGCGCTCAGCCATACAGCCGATGATGCCGATGATGAGCGAGGGCTTCTTCTTGCGCATGTGGCGCATCTCGCTCAAGCGACCCCAGATGCGCTGCTCGGCATTATCGCGGATTGAGCAGGTATTGATAAGCACGATGTCGGCCTCCTCGAGGCTCTCGGTATAGCGAAAGCCCTCCTGCTGCATGATAGACACCACAATCTCCGAGTCGCCGACGTTCATCTGGCAACCATATGTCTCGATGTATAGCTTGCGACCACTACCTGTGAGTGGTCGCAAATTATTGATATTTACGTTCATAGACTTTGATAAAAGTGTTTAGGGATAATCCCTAATGTGACTTGAATAAGTTGTATAACAAGAGCTGATTTTAGGCATACGCAGTTCGAGAAACCGCAGTTTACTAAGCGTAAATGAGGATTTCGAGAACAAGTATAACGCCAAAGCAGCCTTGTTTGGCAACTTATTCAGTGGGCATTGCATCCTCCTCGGGGAATGGCTTAAAGCCCTGACCGAAGGTGTCGTACGCATCGGTAACTACCACGAATGCACGAGGATCAAACTCCTTAATCTTCTGCTGTACGTTGCGCACCTCACGACGGCTTACAACAAGGAAGATCATCTCCTTCTCATCCTGTGTGTACATACCCTTAGCCTTGAGGTAGGTACCGCCACGATCGAGGTCCTTGAGGATGTACTCGCGCATAGCCTCAGAGTGCTCGTTGCAGATAATATAGAGGAGCTTATCGCGTGAAGCACCGTCGATGGTATAACCCAAAACCTTAGCATTCACGAAGATACATACGCCAGAGTAGAGCGACAAGAGAAGACCTGCACCCTCCTTGCCATCGGGTAGACCCACACCGAAGCCGATAACCACAAGACCGCTCAACACGATAAGGGCATCCGAGAGAAGTACGCCATTTGCGAACTTCATCTTTGCGAACTTGTGAAGGAGCATACCTGTGATATCTGTACCACCTGTTGCGGCATTATTGCGAATTACGATACCTACGCCGACACCACTCAAGCAACCACCAATGATAGCTGCGAGGAGCAAGTGGTCAGAAAGGTCGATGTAACCATTGAGCAAGAGCGTTGGGTCGAGCGCCTCGATAGCCTCAGCACTAGGATATACGAGGTAGTCGAGCAAGTTCATAAGACCAGGGGTTACGAACGAAGCGAAGATTGTGCGACCACCGAGCTTACCGCCAAAGATAAGAATAGCAGTAAGGATGAGGGGCACATCGAACATATAGCCGAAGGTACCCACCTGAACCGATGGGAAGAGGTTGTGAAGCACCAAAGCCAAACCATAAATACCACCAGGAACAAGGTCATAGGGGTTGATGAATACCACGAATGCGAGCGCCACGAGCAAACAACCAAGGACAATCTGTCCGATAGAAGACCACCAACGCCAATCAGTTACAGACTCTTTTGCAGAGGCCGCCATGTCGGCAAAGCTAAATTTCAATTTCATAAATATGCAATTATGTAGTTTTAACAAACAAATTTAGACATTTTTTTTGAAACTGCAATATTTCGCCTCAATTTTTCCCATTATCGTTGTTCAAAGCGGATGTAAGATAAATGGGGACAATTTTGGTATTTTGATTTTTTGTTTTAACTTTGTATTGTGCACCGAGATTATCCCATCAACATTTTCTCGGATATAACCCTCAAAAACAATATTTTATGACATCGTGGACACTAACAACATGGATCATCGTACTACTCATACTCGTTACGGCATATCTGCTTGGTTCAATACCGAGTGCAGTATGGATTGGTAAGAAATATTATGGCATAGATATTCGCGAGCACGGCTCTAAAAATGCAGGCACAACAAACATGCTTCGCGTGCTGGGCAAGCGCGCCGCAGCCCCCGTCTTCGTCATCGACTTCCTCAAGGGATACATCGCCGTGCTTCTCACGGGCCTTGCTCCCGTGACAACAGAGTGGGAGATCAACCTTCGCCTGATGGCTACCGTGGCAGTGGTATTGGGTCACATCTTCCCCATCTTCGCGGGCTTCAGAGGTGGTAAGGGCGTTGCAACAATCCTCGGCGCAGGTCTCGGCGTCTACACCCCCATTCTTTTGATGTGCTTCGGCGTGTGGTGCTTCGTCTTTGCCGTATGGCACTATGTATCTCTGGCATCGATGGTTGCGGGATGTTGCTACCCCTTCTTCGTGACGATATTCATGATTATGTCGACCAAGCCCGAAACCCCCGTATTCAGTAGCATACCCTTTATCATATTCTCGTGGGCTGTAGCCGCGATGCTCATATGGACACACCGCAAGAACATCGAGCGTCTGCGCGACGGCACCGAGTCGCAGATTCACCTTTGGGGCGCAGAGTCAACCCCCGAGAAGAAGGAAAAGGATAAACAATAACAACTTATATATAATAATGAGAAGATTCATCTGCCTTGCAGTGGCAATGTTCGCAACCCTTGCGGTCAATGCCCAGGATTTTGACACCAACTTCAACGATGCCACACTTCGCATCGACTATACACTCATGGGTAACGCCAACGAACAGCATGTGGCACTCCGCGACATGAGCTCTACGAAGAACTGGTGGGGACGCCGTGTAAACCTCAGCGATGTACCCCTGGAGGGTAATGGCGACCTTACGCTCTACGATGCCGAGACACGCGACGTATTGTACAAGATATCGTTCTCATCACTCTTCCAGGAGTGGATTACCACACCCGAGGCTGCGACAATAACCAAGAGCTTCGAGTTCACACTCCTTGTGCCTATGCCACAGCGCGCTGTCATCGCCGAGATGGTACTCCGCGACAACACCGGCAAAGAGAGCAAGCTTGCGCACACCATCAACCCCGCAGATGTGCTCATCCGCGACCGTAGCAACCAGCGCCCCGTGCCCCACGCCTACACTCACAAGGGTGGCGACTCTAAGGAGTGCATCGACGTTGTTATCCTCGCCGAGGGCTACCGCATCGACGAGATGGATACCTTCATGGAGGATGCTATGATTACCACATCGGAGATTCTCTCGTACGAGCCCTTCAAGAGCCACAAAGAGAAGTTTAATTTTATTGCGGTGTATAGCGCCTCTACCGATACTAACGTAAGCGTACCCCAGGAGGAGGCATGGCGCGACACTGCCGTAGGCTCAAACTTCATGACATTCTACATGCCCCGCTACCTCACTTCGGGCGAGGTGTACAAGATGTATGACCTAGCTACGAACATCCCCTGCGAGCACTTTATAATCCTCGCAAACACAGATACTTATGGCGGTGGTGGCATCTACAACTCCTACACCCTCACCACAGCACACCACCCCTCATTCCGCCCCGTTGTGGTGCATGAGTTTGGTCACTCGTTTGGTGGCCTCGGTGACGAGTATTTCTACGAGACTACAGACAACAACGACGAGATGCACTCACTCTCACACGAGCCATGGGAGCCCAACATCACCACACTTGTCGACTTCGACTCAAAGTGGGCAGATATGGTTGCCGAGGGCGTGGAGATTCCCACAAAAGTTACCAAGGAGCGCTCGAAGAACTATGTCGTAGGCGTCTACGAAGGTGGTGGCTACCGCTCAAAGGGCATCTACCGACCAACAGATGTATGCCGTATGCGCGACAATGTTGCGGAGCGTTTCTGCCCCGTGTGCGAGCGCGCAATTGAGCGTGTCATTCTGCATCAGACCGTTAGCGAGTAAACACGCAAAGAGTATAATATGGAGTGCTTGGCAAGTCGCCAAGCACTTTTTTTTTGTTACCCCCACTGCTGATTACTAATTATTTTTATTATCTTTGTCGGTTGTGTACACATATACGCGGGCGTGTATATGCGTACGCGAACAAAAACACGATTACAACAAACAAAAACACAATAAGTTATGCAGTTAGCAGACAAGTATTCACCCGAACTCATCGAGCAGAAGTGGTACGACTTCTGGATCGAGAACAATCTTTTCCACTCGGAGCCCGATGCTCGCGAGCCATACACTATCGTTATCCCACCACCCAACGTGACAGGTATGCTTCACATGGGTCACATGCTCAACAACACATTGCAGGATGTGCTCGTGCGTCGCGCGCGTATGCAGGGCAAGAACGCCTGCTGGGTGCCAGGTACCGACCACGCATCTATCGCTACAGAGGCTAAGGTCGTGGCTAAGCTCAAGGCTGAGGGCATCGACAAGTCGTCACTCACACGCGAGGAGTTCCTCAAGCACGCTTGGGAGTGGAAGGAGAAGCATGGTGGTATCATCTTGCAGCAGTTGCGCAAGCTCGGTGCTTCGTGCGACTGGGAGCGCACATGCTTCACAATGGACGAGGAGCGCTCAGCAAGCGTACTCAAGGTATTCGTAGACCTCTACAACAAGGGTCGTATCTACCGTGGCGTGCGCATGGTAAACTGGGATCCCTCGGCACAGACAGCGCTCTCGGACGAGGAGGTAATCTACAAGGAGTCGCAGGGTAAGTTGTACTACTTGCGCTACAAGATTGAGGGCTCGGATAAGTATATCGTGGTGGCTACAACACGCCCCGAGACCATCCTCGGCGATACTGCCCTCTGCGTAAACCCCAACGACGAGCGCTACAAGGATCTCCCCGCAGATGCTCGCGTTATCGTGCCCCTCGTAGGCCGCTCAATCCCCGTTATTCGCGATGAGTATGTAGACCTCGAGTTCGGTACCGGTGCCTTGAAGGTGACCCCCGCACACGACGTTAACGATTATATGCTCGGCGAGAAGTATGACTTGGAGGCTATCGACATCTTCAACGACAACGGTACAATCAACGACAAGGTGGGCATGTATGTTGGCGTAGACCGCTTCGAGTGCCGTAAGGTTATCGAGGGCGACCTCACCGCTGCTGGCCTCATGGAGAAGGTTGAGCCATATACAAACAATGTGGGTTACTCGGAGCGTACAGGCGTGGCTATCGAGCCTAAGCTCTCTATGCAGTGGTTCCTCTCAATGGAGGAGCTTGCGAAGCCCGCTACGACTGCCGTATTGGAGGACGTTATCAAGTTCGTGCCTACGAAGTACAAGAACACATACCGCCACTGGATGGAGAACATCAAGGACTGGTGTATCTCACGTCAGTTGTGGTGGGGTCACCGCATCCCTGCATACTACATGCCTAAGGGTGGTTATGTCGTAGCAGAGACCGCAGAGGAGGCATTGCGCCTTGCACAGGAGAAGGATGCCTCAATCACCATGGCAGACCTTCGTCAGGATGAGGATGTGCTCGACACATGGTTCTCATCATGGTTGTGGCCTATCTCCGTATTCGACGGCATCCGCAACCCCAACAACCCCGAGATTGAGTACTACTACCCCACTAACGACCTCGTTACAGGTCCCGATATCATCTTCTTCTGGATCGCCCGCATGATCATGGCAGGCTACGAGTGGCGCAACGAGAAGCCATTCTCGAACGTATACTTCACGGGTATCGTACGCGACAAGCTCGGCCGTAAGATGTCGAAGCAGTTGGGTAACTCACCCGATCCCCTCGACCTTATCGCCAAGTATGGCGCCGATGGCATGCGTATCGCAATGCTCATGTCAGCATCTGCGGGTAACGATGTTATGTTCGACGAGGCACTCTGCGAGCAGGGTCGTAACTTCTGCAACAAGATTTGGAACGCATACCGCCTCGTAAACATGTGGGAGGTAGATGCTACCATCGCACAGCCCGAGGCATCTCAGCAGGCTATCACATGGTTTGACGAGGTTATGTTGGAGCGCATCGAGCGCATCAACCACCTTATGGCGCAGTACCGCATCTCGGAGGCCTTCACAGAGCTCTACCGCTTGTTCTGGGACGACTTCAGTGGCTGGTACCTCGAGATGGTAAAACCCGCATACCAGGCACCAATCGACGCTCAGACGCTCGCAAGCACAAAGCACTACTTCGATCAGTTGCTCCGCCTTATGCACCCCTTCATGCCATTCGTTACGGAGGAGATATGGCAGGACCTCAAGCCCGAGGGCGAGGTTAAGTCTATCGTTGTCGCTGAGCAGCCCAAGGCAGAGCGCGAGGCTAATGCTGCAATCATCGCTCGCTTCGGTTTGGCACAGGAGGTTATCTCGGCTATCCGTAACATCCGCAAGCAGAAGAACATCGCACAGAAGGAGGCTTTGGCGTTGAACTACATCGCCGACGAGAACTACCCCGCAGAGTTCGAGGCTGTAATCGTTAAGATGGGCAACATCAAGGAGGTAGCGACAGTCGTAGAGAAGGATCCTACAGCGGCAGCCTTCATCGTCAAGACTACGCAGTACTTCGTGCCCATGGAGGGTAACATCGACAAGGAGGCAGAGCTCAAGAAGCTGGGCGACGACCTCACATACTACGAGGGCTTCCTCTCGTCAGTAATGAAGAAGCTCTCTAACGAGCGCTTCGTGTCGTCTGCTCCCGAGAAGGTTGTTGCCAACGAGCGCGCTAAGCAGGCAGATGCCGAGGCAAAGATTGCTGCGCTCAAGGCACAAATCGCTGCTTTGCAGTAATGGCAGGACCCAACATCACCATATACACCGACGGCTCGGCGCGAGGTAACCCCGGGCCGGGCGGCTATGGTGTGGTGCTACTCTCGGGACCGCACCGCAAGGAGCTTTCGGCAGGCTACCGCCTCACGACAAACAACCGCATGGAGCTAATGGCCGTATGCGTAGCGTTGGAGGCACTTAAGTACGACGGCTCGAACGTGACGCTCTACTCCGACTCGAAGTATGTCATCGAGGCCGTGAACCAGCGCTGGGTATTCGGCTGGGAGAAGAAGGGCTTTGCGGGAAAGAAGAACCCCGACCTATGGATGCGCTTCCTGCGCATATACCGCCGCCACAATGTGCAGTTCATATGGGTCAAGGGTCACGCCTCTACCGTGGAGAACAACCGTTGTGACGAGTTGGCTGTTGCCGCAGCCCTCAGTGGCAAACTCCTTGAGGATACGGGCTACGACGCAGAGTAGCATTATGTAACGCATAAAAGCATTGACTATGAGTAAACAATCGTGGAAACCAGGAACGCTTATATACCCTCTACCTGCGGTGCTTGTGACTACGGGCGCAACACCCGAGGAGTATAACATGCTCACCATAGCGTGGACAGGAACGATATGCACCGATCCTCCCATGTGCTACATCTCGGTGCGCAAGGAGCGCCACAGCTACGACATCATACGCCGCACGGGCGAGTTCTGCATAAACCTCACCACCGAGGCTATGGCACACGCAACGGACTGGTGTGGCGTGCGCTCGGGACGCAACGAGGATAAGTGGAAGGCAACGGGACTTACGCCCATGGCCAACCCTCACGTCTCGGCACCCATCATCGCCGAGTCACCCCTCTCGATATGTTGTCGCGTGCGCGAGGTCAAGGAGCTGGGCTCACACGATATGTTCATTGCCGATGTGGTGGGCGTAGAGGCCGACGACCGCTATATAGACCCCGAGACAGGCAAGTTCTCGCTCGACAAGGCGAGCCCCATTGTCTACTCACATGGCGAGTACTACAGCCTCGGTAAGCTCATCGGTCACTTCGGATGGTCGGTGCGCAAGAAGACAACAAAGAGACGTAAATAATTAAAACAAGATAGCATGAATACAGATCAGCACGATTTATTGAACCGTTACGAGGAGGGTCTGCGCAAGACTCTCATCGACTTCCTCTCGAAGGAGGGCATGATGGAGGGTAGCATCCTTGAGGTCGAGGAGCTTAACGAGAAGTGGAAGACCTCGGCCCCCTCATATATGGTTGACGCAGTTCCCGAGGTTGCTAAGTATCCCCTTGTGGCCATCGCATGGGCTATGTACGAGGGTATGGGCCTCGCGGTGTTGTGGGACAAGGAGTGGAAGCGCTACGAGAACGTCGAGGACTTCCATAAGATGTTGTGCGAGCCCCGTGGCTTCGATTGCATGGATGAGTACGTTACGGAGATTCTCCTTTGCCACCCATTGGGTAGCCCCGAGGCCGAGAAAATCGAAAACCTTATCCGCTCTACTGCCGAGCGCGCATTGTCGCTTATCCGCAAGGAGCAGGTCGAGGCACAGAGCGTCATGGCGTTCCATGTCTTCGCACGCACGACGAAGGTTATGTTCGAGTTGGGCGTATCTGTTCAGCTCAAGCGCATGGGATATAACTACGTCAAGGTTAACGCCGAGGTAGTCAACTAAGACGGTATATCAATATAGGATGAGGGAGGCAAGCATTACGCTCGCCTCCCTCGTTGTTTATGTTACACCCACACGCGCATACACTCTCACCATATAACACCCCGCGAGAGTGGCGCAGATGTAGCGTTGACATGAAAAAAGTCCCGACAACCGTTGTCGGGACTTTTTGTTAGAGGCAGTAGATGTCTGCCTTATCGTGGAAAATTGTTATTTTACCTCCTCAAACTCCACATCCTCAGGCTGCGCCTTCTGCTCGCCAGCACCCTGACCTGCGTTAGGGTTGCCCTGAGCCTGCTGCTGTGCCTGCTGCTGAGCGTAGATATCCTGTGATGCAGCCTGCCATGCAGCGTTGAGTGCCTCGATAGCAGTGTCGATAGCTGCGATGTCCTGTGCCTTGTGAGCCTCCTTGAGCTTGCCGAGAGCATCCTCGATAGCAGCCTTCTTGTCTGCGGGGAGCTTGTCGCCATACTCCTTGAGCTGCTTCTCAGTAGCGAAGATGTTAGAGTCTGCAGCGTTGATCTTCTCGATGCGCTCCTTCTCCTTCTTATCCTTCTCCTCGTTAGCCTTAGCCTCGTCGCGCATGCGCTGGATCTCAGCGTCAGTAAGACCGCTTGAAGCCTCGATACGAATCTTCTGCTCCTTACCTGTGCCGAGGTCCTTAGCCGATACGTTGAGGATACCGTTAGCATCGATATCGAACGACACCTCAATCTGTGGCACGCCACGGGGTGCTGCGGGGATACCATCGAGGTGGAAGCGACCGATAGACTTGTTGTCTGCTGCCATAGCACGCTCACCCTGGCATACGTTGATGTCTACCGAAGGCTGGTTGTCCGCGGCTGTAGAGAACACCTGGCTCTTGCGAGTAGGAATTGTTGTGTTCGCCTCGATGAGCTTAGTCATCACGCCACCCAAAGTCTCGATACCGAGTGAGAGGGGCGTAACGTCGAGGAGGAGGACATCCTTAACCTCGCCTGTGAGCACACCGCCCTGAATTGCAGCACCTACAGCCACCACCTCATCGGGGTTCACTGAGCGGTTAGGAGTCTTACCGAAGAACTCCTCCACTACGCGCTGAATTGC
>JAZRAT010000097.1:0-8729 GCA_045634725.1 Alistipes sp.
AAAAAGTGCAAAAATATTTGGTACATTAAATTTTTCACCATATCTTTGCACGTCGAAAAAATTACGGGATGTAGCGCAGTCCGGTTAGCGCACCTGCTTTGGGAGCAGGGGGTCCCAGGTTCGAATCCTGGTATCCCGACAATGATGAAGGTCGTAGCAATACGACCTTTTTTCATGGCATAGGGTTGACAAAGTCACCGCCACCCATCATCGCCGTTCGGGATGTAGCGCAGTCCGGTTAGCGCGCCAGCTTCGGGAGTTGGAGGCCCCGGGTTCGAATCCCGGTATCCCGACTTATTTTATACAGACAACCATACGAGGGTGTCTGTTTTTTTTGCTAGACAGAGCAGAACGAAAACAGCCGACCCTAAAGTCGGCTGTCGGTTCTATATGAAAAGTTTACACTCTATCGAGTTTACGCTCTATCGTAAGTCCTAAACTCAAAGGGCGACTCATACTCCTCGCCGCGCTCATGTCGTACCACATCTACAAGTTTCCACTGCGAGAAGTCGACCTCAGGGAACGCAGTATCGCCCTCATAGTCACGCTCAACGTGTGTGATATACATTCTATCTGCCACCGACAACGCCTCGCGGTATATCTGCGCACCACCCATGATGAAGATCTCCTCGTCCTCACCTGCCATGCGTATAGCCTCCTCCAACGAGTGAGCCGTAAGTGCACCCTCGAACTCGCGGTCGGCGCGTGTGATAACAATATTTGTACGCTTGGGCAGGGGCTTCGAGCCGAGCGACTCGAAGGTTTTACGACCCATAATCACAGGGTGACCCGAGGTAGTAGTACGGAAGAAGCGCATGTCCTCCTTGATATGCCACAAGAGCGAATTCTTATCTCCAATAGTGCCATTCTGTGCGATGGCAACGATGATGCTTACCATAATTCTTTAAGTTATTAGAATGACAACGGTGCCTTAATCGCTGGGTGGGGGTCATAACCCTCAAGCGTAAAGTCGTCGTATGTATAGTCAAAAATTGAGTCTCTATCTGCAAGAATCATGCGGGGCAAAGAGCGTGTATCACGCGATAGCTGCTCAGCCGCCTGGTCGAGGTGATTAAGATAGAGGTGCGCATCGCCAAGCGTATGGATAAACTCGCCAGCCTCCAAGCCACACTCCTTTGCTATCATCATCGTCATAAGGGCATACGACGCGATGTTGAATGGCACACCGAGGAATACATCACCACTGCGCTGGTACAACTGACACGACAACTTACCCTCAGCCACAAAGAATTGGAACATGGTATGACATGGGGGCAGAGCCATGCCTCCCACATCTGCGACGTTCCATGCCGAGACAATCATACGGCGCGACGAGGGGTTTTTCTTTATGGTGTCGATGACCTCCTTAATCTGGTCAATTGATTCGCCATTAGCCTTGGGCCAGCTTCGCCACTGATAACCATATACATGGTTCAAATCACCAAACTTGTAGCCCTCGATGGGTGACTCAACGCCCAAAGCGCCGAGGAAGGTCTCCATGTCGACGGGGAGCACTCCATGCTTGACACACAGCTCATTATAGTAGCGGAAAGCATCACTATCCCAGATATGCACACCATTGTCAACGAGGTACTTGATGTTGGTATCGCCCTTCAAGAACCACAACAACTCGTGTATCACGCCCTTCAAAAAGACGCGCTTAGTGGTAAGCAGAGGGAAGCCTTCGCTAAGGTTGAAGCGCATCTGATAGCCAAAGATGCCCTTAGTGCCTGTACCTGTGCGGTCGTCGCGCACTACGCCCTCGAGGCAGATTTTATCGAGTAGGTCAAGATATTGTCTCATCTATTTTGAAGTTCTTAAGTTCTATTCCATTTCTATCCATTGTGGCATATGTAGCCATCTCTCTGGACCAGTCGCTCAGGAAGAATACCTCACAGTCATCCACTTGCCTACGATGCGGGATATGCAGATGACCAAAGATATAGGCCTCAACATCCCTGTGCGAGGCGTGATGCTTCTGGGCATACTCGGCAAGGAAATCAAATATGCTTATAGGTAACTCCCTATTTCCATGCGACTTACGCGACTTGCCACTAAACATCCTACCCAAGTATGCTGCGATATCGGGATGCACAAGCCAGCGGAACAGAAAGCGCGCCACCCTCGAGCGGAAAAGAGCGTTCATAAGCTTCAGCATGGGCTGACCCTTAATGTTCATGTTGTCGCCATGGGCAAGATGCACTCTACGACCATACACCTCCTCAACATTGGGCTTATGCTCAATGCGCACGCCACACTCACGCTTGAGGTAGTCAAGGCACCACATATCGTGGTTTCCAGGGTAGAATACAACCTCCACTCCCCTATCCGAGAGTTCGGCAAGGCGTCCCAATACCCTTACGAAGCCCTGGGGCGCAACACTGTGATACTCGAACCAGAAGTCGAAGATATCGCCCAGGAGGTATATGGCCTCGGCATCCGCAGCAGCCATATCGAGCCAACGGCAAAAGGCACGCTCAGCACGTTGTGACTGCTCGCTATCAGCACAGCCAAGGTGTATGTCCGATACGAAGTATATCATTCTAAATTAGTCGCTTAACCTCGCGCTTGATGTTCTCTATATCCTCCTTAACGGCAGTGATGTCACCCTCGCGATTGATGACATAAGTAGTGGGGATTTTCTCCACATTATATAGCTCAACGATGCGCACATCGCCACCTGTGTAGAGCGACGACCATGGCAGGTTCTGCGCATTGATAGCCAAGACCCAGCTATCCTTGTCCGCATCTACCGATACATGATAAATCTCAAAACCCTTGTCATGATACTCGTTGTAGAGCGCCTTGAGGTCTGCATTGAGGTTATTGCACTTTGCATTATGCACCGACCAGAAATAGAGAAGCACCACCTTACCCTCAAGGTCAGAGAGCTTGTGCTTGGTGCCACAGATATCCATTAGCTCCAAATCGGGGTATGACACCTCCTGTACACCCTCCAACACACGAGCAAAGGCCTCGCTCTCCTCAACCTTGCGCTCCAGGATGTCTACATAGGGCGATGTGGGATACTTGCCCTTGACACCCTCCAAAACTGAGTTATAGTGCACAATGTTGATACCCTGACCCTCAAGCTGGGGGATATATTGTTCCGCTACTCTGTGGTGGAGAGCATAGATTGAAGCGATGCAATCCTGGTGTGAACCCACGAAACGCATCTGCTTGAGCATAGCCTCGCGAGCAAGCTCATATGCACGAAGCTCCAACTGTCGGTTATTACCCGTTGCAGGAAGCTGGTTCTCAGCGATATTGGCAAGCTCATCGACCGAAGCGAAGTAGTCGTGGCTGAACTGAGCAATAAGCGCCGACTCCTCCGAGCCCTCAACGCTATAGTTAAGGAAGATGTTACCCGCAGACTCCAACTTAATCTGGTCGCCAGGTGCAACAACAAGTGTCACGGGACGACTCTCATCAGAGAAGGCAAGGCGATAGAAACGTGGCGACTCCTCCTCGGCAATCGTGAGATCGAAGCTGAATGAGCCATCATCCTGCAAGGCTACGGCACCCATCTTCTCTGCCTTATCGAACTTATCGGTTATGCGCTCCAAAAAAATAGAGTCCACGCCACTTCCGACGAAGCGGCCAGAGATAGTGGTATTTGTTGTGGGCTCCTCGCTACAAGAGCTTAGCATTATGGCCATCGCAGAGATGGCAAAAAGCAATTTCTTCATTATTATGCTATTAGTATATTTTACTTTTCTACGTTGGGTTGAGTTCTCGGCTCGCTCTTCGCCACACTACTTATGCTGGTTGTGACGCTGTTGTGGGCGAGCGCTCTTAACACTCTTACGACCATTATGGTGCTTCTGCGCCTGCTGCTTGCCACGCTTCTGCACGCGCTGCTGACCCGCTGAGCGATGCTCGCTACGCATCTGTGTGATTGCCGAGAGATCCATCTCGTGGTCACCACCCGCCAAGAGGTTTATGTCGCGCACTATAGCCTCGTTATTGGGGTGCTCGTTGTTAAACTCAAAGCCCTTGTTGCGCATAAAACGCGCGATGTTTACTATCTCGTGTGTCACGGGCTGAGTTTTTGACTCCTTTACCAACTGCTCAACAAACTGGTGCAGGTACTTACCATAGTGTTTAAGCACGATGCGCGACTGTGGATAGCGCAACTTTTGGGGTGTAAGTGTTAGATCTTGGCGTGAAGGTTGTGGGTAAGGCGAGTCGACATCCAACCTAAAATCGGACATTATGAAGAGATGGTCCCAAAGTTTATGTTTGAAATCATCCGTATCGCGAAGCATGGGGTTGATATTACCCATCACGGCAATCACAGCCTTAGCCTGGCGGGTACGCTCATACCTATCCTCAATCTCGAGCAACGAGTCTACCATCTCGTGGATATGGCGTCCATACTCCGGAAGGTAGAGCTTACGTCGTGTGAAATTATAGTTTTTTCTCATTGTTATCGCTGTTAATTATTGATTATATGCACCCCTTAAATCATAGATTTAGTCCTACATTGGCCTCTAATCGGGTCATCTTGCTCGCCGACACTTGCACAATAGGTCGAAAGGCAGCATCTTTAATCGCGATTTAATTCTACAAAGTAAATGCAAATTATTCACATAAGCAAACTATGACAAAAATTTTACTCCTTTCTCACTCCAAAAGTATGCTCAATTCGCTACGCGAGCGCCTCAACTTCGAGAACATCGCCACCACCGAAGCAGAGAGCCTCACGCGAGCAACCGAACTATGCAACACGGGACACTTCGATGCCGCAATCGTCGACAGCGAGTTTTCATCCGAGGAGATGGGGCTGCCCACCATTGTCGTAACACGCACGCCCGACATAGAGTCTGCCGTGGCAGCCCTGCGCCATGGTGCTATCGACTACCTCATGCCACCCTTTGACATGAATCGCCTCCTGGATACGCTACGCGGTCTTACCGCAAACAACGAGGAGGTCACGACCACGCCACCAAAGCGTAACACCCGCACTAATACCAAAGGCATTAACTGTGCCACGCAACCCATAATTGGCAAGTCGGCAGAGATTGAGCATGTACGCAACATGATACGGCGCGTTGCACCTTCGGATGCAAGGGTCTTGGTGCTGGGCGAAAATGGCACGGGCAAGGAGCTTGTGGCGCGATGGTTACACCTAAAGAGCAACCGTGCGACAGCGCCCTTCGTGGAGGTAAACTGCGCAGCGATACCCTCGGAGCTTATTGAGAGTGAGCTCTTTGGACATGAGAAGGGATCATTCACCTCGGCAGTAAAGCAACGCAAGGGCAAGTTTGAGCTGGCCGACGGAGGCACGCTCTTCATGGATGAGATTGGCGACATGTCGCTCTCGGCACAGGCGAAGGTGCTGCGCGCACTTCAAGAGAATAAGGTTACGCGCGTGGGAGGCGACAGGGATATAGCCGTCGATGTGCGCGTTGTGGCGGCGACGAACAAGGATATACGCAACGAGATACGCCTCGGACACTTCCGCGAGGACCTCTACCATCGCCTTAGCGTCATCGAGATTGACGTGCCCCCGCTGCGCGAACGCAGAGGGGATATAGGCCTTCTTGTGGATCACTTCATAACCGAGATATGCACACGCCACGAGATAGACGTTAAGGGTATAGATAACGACGCAGTGCAGTTGCTCTCGCAGTGCACATGGACGGGAAATATTCGCGAGCTACACAACGTTGTAGAGCGATTGATAATACTTAGTGATGAGCGCATTACGGCAGAGTGCGTACAGCGCTATTGTCGCACCTAATGGGCTATGCAAAGAGTTCCGCTTCAAGCTCCGTGGCGGTAGTCACAACTCGCTCTGCACCAGCATCGTAGAGCTCCTCGGCAAAGCGGAAGCCCCACGCCACACCTATGGCGTCGATGCCCGCAGCCGCAGCAGTGCGAATGTCGATGCCCGAGTCGCCAATCATAACGGCCTTGGCGTGCTCCACACCTGCCTTTTGAAGGATGTTGTTCACGATTTGTGGGTCGGGCTTAAGTGGTGCACCCTCGCGGTTACCCTCAATCGCCACGAAGTCCACATCGCCAAAAAACTTGGCAACAAGGCGGTCGGTACCATGCTGAAACTTGTTCGACGCCACAGCCACCTGCACACCCTCCCTGCGGAGTCGGTGCAAGAGGTCGTGCATACCCTCATAGGGCACCGTATGGCGGTCGATGTTGTCGACATAGTAGCGACGGAACTGCGCAACGCACTCCTCGACATAGGCCTCATTAGCAGCCAATTCCGCAGGCAAGGCTCGCTCCACAAGTCGCTTGATGCCACCACCCACCATCTGGCGATACTCTGCATCGGTGTGCTCGGGCAGATTGCGCGAACGCATAACATAGTCTACTGACGCTGCAAGATCACCTATAGTGTTGAGCAACGTGCCATCCAAATCGAATATGACAATATCGTACTTCATGGGTGCAAAGATATGAAAAATAATTCTTATATTTGCCCTATGATTCGCCTATCTCTTGTCATAGCAACATATAATCGTGCCGAGCAACTTATGGTTACGCTGGGCTCTGTTGCTATGCAGAGTGCCAAAGACGAGACCTGGGAGTGCATCGTTGTGGACAACAACTCCAAGGATAACACCCGAGAGCGCATCGAGGCATTCACCTCGGAGCATAACTCACTAAACATCAGATATATCTTCGAGGAAAATCAGGGACTCTCTTACGCCCGAAATGCGGGAATCAAGGCCAGCCGTGGAGATATCATCGCATTCATTGACGACGACGAGCGCATCGTCGAGGATTTCGTCACCGCCTACATCGACCTCTTCGATCAGCATCCCGATGCCATGGCTGCGGGAGGCGAAATCATCGCCGAATACCCCACTGGCCGCCCACGCTGGATGTCACGCTATACCGAGCGCCCAATTGCCAACCCCATGAGCTTCGGAGATAGGGTAAAAATCTTCCCCGCGGGTCGCATACCTGGAGGTGGAAATATGGCTATGCACCGTAGGCTTTTCGACAGCATCGGCATGTTCAACACCTCGCTTGGCCGCACCGGAAAACGCCTACTGGGAGGCGAGGAGAGCGACCTCTTCGAGCGTATTGCAAAACACGGATACAGAGTATATTACACACCTCGCGCCGTGATGTATCACATCATCCCAGAGGAGAAACTCTCGCGCGACTATTTCACGCGCCTTGCCACCAACACAGGCATCAGCCAGCGCACCCGTGCCGAGCTCAACAACGCTATGCTACGACTCTATGTCGGAGAACTCATAAAGTGGGCTGCAACACTCCTGCTTTGCCTCACCCATCACCCCCTACAATCACGCTATCTGCTCCTTATGCGCAAGCATATCTCGAAGGGTATTTTCTCACGTAACAAGTGACGCATAGCGTGTGCGCGCAACTTTTTCTTGTAAAAAATTTGCTTTTCGCGGGCAGATTTCGTAACTTTGTTGTGTTTTAGACCCTTTCATATCTCGCGCGTATGCGAGTTGTGATTGCTACAACACCAAGCAGAAAAACTTAAGATATTAAATATCACACACTTAAAAACAATTAAATCTAAAACAACTATGGCTAATACCAAAGAAAAGTTGTTCGCGGAGTTCCCACCAGTATCTACTGAGCAGTGGGAGGCCGTTATCACAACTGACCTTAAGGGCGCTGACTATGAGCGCAAATTGGTATGGAAGACCGGCGAGGGATTCAATGTACGTCCCTACTACCGTGCTGAGAACCACGCAGAGGTAAACTATCTCGGTGTGGAGGCTGGTGAGTTCCCCTTCGTACGTGGCGTCTCTAAGGACAACACATGGCGCGTACACCAGACTATCTCTGTGAAGTGCGCTAAGGAGGCTAACGAGGAGGCTCTCAAACTTCTTAACTCGGGTGTTGACTCACTCGGTTTCTGCTTCTGCGAGTCTTGCGCTTGCGAGGTAGACATCGACGCTTTGCTCAAGGACATCGTTCCTACAGCTGTTGAGCTCACATTCTGCGGTGGCGAGGCTGAGGCTTTGGCTGCGCTTGCAAACAAGGTTTTGGCAAAGTATGCTAACGAGCCTAAGGATGAGTTGCGCATCAACTTCTGCATCGATCCTATCATCAAGAGCCTCTCTGTAAAGGGCACTTGCGGCTGCAAGGAGAACGAGCGTAACTGCTTCGACGTTATCGCTGAGCTCATCAAGGCAACTGCTGAGTACAAGCGCGTGAAGGTAGTAAACGTATCGGGTGCTACATTCTCTAACGCTGGTTCTACAATCGTTGAGGAGCTTGCATTCACTCTCTCTGCTGCTCACGAGTACCTCGTGAAGCTTATGGAGAAGGGTCTCACTATCGATGAGGTAGCTCGCAAGATTCGCTTCACATTCGCAGTTACTGCAAACTACTTCCTCGAGATGGCTAAGTTCCGTGCAGCACGTATGCTCTGGGCTAACATCGTTAAGGCTTACAACCCCGCTAAGGACTGCTCTATGAAGATGGTTGCTCACGCTGTGACATCTACATGGAACCAGACTGTTTACGATCCTTATGTAAACATGTTGCGTGGTACTACCGAGGCTATGAGTGCAGCAATCGCTGGCGTACACTCACTCGAGGTATTGCCTTTCGACTACTGCTTCGAGGCTCCTACTGAGTTCTCTAAGCGTATCGCTCGCAACGCACAGCTCCTCTTGAAGAAGGAGTCACACTTCGATCAGGTTATCGACCCCGCAGGTGGTTCATACTACATCGAGTCGCTCACAACAAGCATCGCAAACGAGGCTTGG
>JAZRAT010000098.1:0-3878 GCA_045634725.1 Alistipes sp.
GTTGTTATGCGGAATTTCGACATCAACATTCTTGAGGTTATGCACCCTCGCACCCTTTATGACGATTTTGTTATCCACTTGATCTATATTATTCTTCGAACCATTCATTCGCTAAATCTTTCCTCATGGGATTTAACGATATGATAAGTTCTATCTTTTTATCTCTTTTCCAGCCCTTAATCTGTTTTTCTCTCGCAATGGCTTGATTTATATCACCAAACTCCTCATAGTATAGCAACCACCCACATTTATATCGAGAAGTAAAACCCCTAATATTTCCACTCCGATGCTCCCATACACGCCTAACTATATCATTAGTCACGCCCGTATATATCGTAGACATATACTTGTTAGATACAATATATACCCAATACTTATTCATCTGCTAATTCTCATCTGTCATCCTGAGCGTAGCGTAGCGCAGTCGAAGGATCTCCTAAGCGAGTGTAAACCATATACGCTGTCACTTGTCGGCTTCGAGGAGATTCTTCACTTCGTTCAGAATGACAACTACGGATTGGTCACCTCAACTATTGCACCATCGACCTTACTGAGTCGACCAATAAGCATCTCGCTCTCAGACTCGCGCACCAACAAACGCATCTTGCAGGCGTTGTCAAACTCCTGACTTACAACACGCGGTTGCAACTCCTTGACGATGCGCATGACATCGTTCATGACGAAGTACGAGAACTCCACATCTACCGTCACATCGACCGTCTTCTCGATAATCTCGCACTCGGCCAAGACCTGCGCCGTAGACTCCTTATACGCAGCGATAAGACCCGGCACACCGAGCTTCGTGCCGCCAAAATAGCGCACGACAACCACAAGGCAGTTGGTCACATCGTTCGAGAGCAACTGACCGAGGATGGGCTTACCCGCAGTTGATGAGGGCTCTCCATCGTCGTTTGCTCTAAACTGCTCGCCGTGAGGACCCAAGCGCCAAGCATAGCAGTGGTGCGTAGCATCGAACCACCTCTTACGCAGGGCGTCGAGGTGCTCCTTGATCTCGCTCTCCGTCTCTACGGGGTAGGCGTAGACCAAGAACTTGCTACTTAGCTGACGATAGGTTGTCTCTGCCGCGCGGGCAATGGTTTTATAGCTGTCTGATGCCACTTTCGCCTCGGTATTACTCTATCTTAGTGAAAATACGATTCCAGCGCACACCCTCACCATATGGATCGGGGTCCACAGAGAACCATACAAACGATGCCTGACCCACGATGTGGTCCTCGGGAACAAAGCCCCAGAAGCGTGAGTCGAGAGACTCATGACGGTTGTCACCCATCATGAAGTAGTAGTCCATAAGGAAGGTATATTCGGTAGTCTCTTTGCCATCAATAAATATTTTGCCCTCCTGCTGCTTCACCGCGCGCTGCTCGTAGACCGCGATGCAACGACCATACATAGCCATATTCTCGGGCGTGAGCGCAATGGTCTCACCCGCCTTAGGCACCCAGATAGGGCCGAAGTTATCGAGATCCCATGCCGAAGACTCGCCCTCGGTCAAGTGAGGGATAAGCATACCGCAATCCTCAGCAGAGAGTCTGCCCGCCTTAACGGGGTTTTCGTTAGCATAGTTCTTGATATCGGCGTCCATGATAGGTCTCTGAAGACCGATACCACGACCTGTTGTGCCATTGAAATAGTGGTACTGACGCGTTGGAACGGCACGCTCCATAACACCATTGGTATATACCACGCCATCAACAACCGCCAAAGAGTCACCCGCAACAGCCACACAACGCTTGATGTAGTTCTCCTTCTTATCCAAGGGGCGCACGGCGATGGTGTAGTTATTAAGGATATTCTCTCGGCGCTCCGCTACCGTAGCACCAAACTCATCACTACGCAACAACTCATAGTAGCTCATTGCTGGCATCTCCATAACCACGGTATCGCCCTCAGGGAAGTTGAAGACCACGACATCGCCACGCTTAACTTCGTCACGACCCGCAAGGCGACGATATGAGCGCTCCCAGGAAGTTGAGAACGAAGCCTTGGTGTCGTTCAAAGGCATGGTGTTGTGTACAAAGGGGAACGACAATGGCGTCATAGGCACACGAGGGCCATACGACACCTTATTCACAAGGATGTAGTCACCCGCCATCAGTGTGCTCTCCATTGAGCCTGTGGGGATTACGAACATCTGGAACCAGTACAACTGGATAAGCGTAGCCACAACCGTAGCAAAGATAATGGCGTGCACCCAGCTATAGAGCCACTTATAGATTGTTGTCTCCTCCTTAATTTCGTTCCATAGCGCATATCCAAATACTACGGCCACGATGAGCCACATAACTATAGCCGAGCTGTTCCATCTAAAGGCGAGCATATAGATAAGCACGCCCACGACAATAGCGAATACGAGGGCACACCACGCACCCCATGCGATACGCCACCATGCATACTTCTGACATAGTTCATGGTGTAGTGTTGCGATGCGCTTCGAGATGTAGTGGTCATAGATGAGTGGCAACGCCACAAACAACGACCACCATGCGCCATACCAAATGGCAAAGAGCGAGACAATAATCGCCACGCAAGCAAATGCTACCCAACGATTTGTCAACCAACCCTTTACCTTGCCGTATAACTCCTTAATACTGCTCATAAGTAAAATCTGTTTACATTTCTACTACAACAAGTCGTCCATGGTGTGCACACCCTGCTTATCAGCCAAGTACTCACCAGCAACAACTGCGCCCATAGCCAAAGCTCGGCGGTTGATGATCGAGTGCTTGAGCTGCAAGAAGTCATCCACAGAGCTATATGTAATGGTATGAATGCCTGGCACCATACCCTCGCGGAAGGACTCAATCTCGAGCTGTGTCTCGCCCTCGGGCTTACTGTTTACCCACTCGCTCTTGCGGTCGAGGTTCTCGATGATGCCCTCGGCAAGTGTGATAGCCGTGCCACTGGGAGCATCCTTCTTCCACATATGGTGAGTCTCCTCAATGCGCACATCGTACTCCGTGTGGGGATTCATCAACTCGGCAAGACGCTTGTTAAGTTTAAACATCATGTTTACGCCAATCGAGAAGTTTGAGGCATAGAAGAGTGCGCCACCCTTTGCCACTGCCAAGTTCTTCATCTCGGCGAGGTTCTCGAGCCAGCCCGTAGTGCCACACACCACACGGCCACCCGCCTCAAGCACCGTGCGCACGTTAGCAGTCGCCGTATCGGGCGTAGTAAACTCAAAGCACACATCTATACCCTTAAGGTTCTCAGCAGTAAGCTCATTGGCATTAGCCTCGTCGATAACAAGAGCTACGTTATGGCCACGCTCCTCGAGTATACGCTCAATCTCACGACCCATCTTACCATGGCCTATAATTGCACATTTCATATCTTTCACAAAATTTATATAATAACGCGGTAAAGTTACAAAAAAAATGCGGAAACATAGATAAAAGCATAAAACAATATACCACTATTTCGATTAGAAAATCGCAATAATGGCGCATCCATTATGCAGGGAATGTCACATAGCAATATGCGGACATTGCGAAACTGCACAAACAAAAAGTCCCAGATCGAAAGACCTGGGACTCACCTTAATATATAAGGATCACTATTTAACTGCGTTAACGATTGCCTCAAATGCCTTAGGCTCATTGAGAGCGAGGTCTGCCAAAACCTTACGGTTGAGGGCAATACCCTTCTGGTTCATCTTACCGATGAACTCTGAATAAGTCATACCGTACATACGAACCGCAGCGTTGATACGAACGATCCACAATGAACGATAATTTCTCTTCTTCTCACGACGGTGAGTGTATGCAA
Organism: Alistipes sp.; assembly: GCA_045634725.1. Taxonomy (GTDB): domain Bacteria; phylum Bacteroidota; class Bacteroidia; order Bacteroidales; family Rikenellaceae; genus Alistipes. The sequence continues at coordinate 3,790 of JAZRAT010000098.1, forward strand.
ACTGCAAACCCTTCTCGACAGTATTTTTCGCAACTGTCCATACGTTTCCCCTTGAACCAAAGTTACCCTTGGCAAGCTTCAAAACCTTC
>JAZRAT010000099.1:0-27487 GCA_045634725.1 Alistipes sp.
TTCTAATTGCAATGTCTTTACGCATAAAACTAAAAAATAAATATTTAAAACAAATTATTAAAATTATTTTTTATTTATTTTTTTATATATTTTCTTTGTTTATTCGTTTTTTTATTCTACTTTTGGGGTGCAAATAAAGAATAAATTGTGAATTATTAAGAAGATTTATTGCCTTTGAAGAATAATTTCGTAATGCGTAATTTTACGCGCTATGGTGTTAAGTAGTTGAAATATAAGAGAAAACTTAATAGAAAATAAAAACCTAAAAGAATAAATGTCTATGAGAATGAAAGCTTACCTAAAGATGTTGGTTGCAGCGGTGGCTATGTTTGCTACAGTGGCATGCGGTGAAGACTTGCCCCCACAGGATAGACCAAAAGATGATTTTCCACTTTGCGAGGTGTCTGCAGAGGTGGTTGCAATTACTGATGCAACACTCGAGTTTACGATTACTTCAGAGAGTGCCGATGAGGTGCGATACATTTTTGCGGAGAGTAGTGAGACAGCTCCCACAAAGGAGGCTATCATTGCTGAGGGTGTTGAGGTAGAGGCTAATGCTACCGTAAATGTAAAGTTTGAGGATCTTGCTTCATCTACCAAGTACACATTGCATGTTGCTGCTAAGAATTCAGCAGATTTTGTTTACGCTTATCAAGAGGCTCAGACTGAGGAGGCAAAGGTTGTAGGTGCTACTATCAATATTGAGGTTGGTGAGGTTAGTGAGACAGCGGCAACATTCACAGTTACAACTACTAATGCTACAACTGTCAAGTATTGCGTCTTCGACATGTCGGTCGGAAATCCTGATGAGCTAATCTCTGCGGAGGAGGTTTTAGAGACAGGCACAGCCGTCGAGGCCAATGCTACTGTTGAGGTGGAGGTTACTAATCTTACATTCGGCAAGGAGTACGAAATTGTCGTTGCAGCAGAGGGTGAGAGCGGTGTAGTTGCTGAGTCAGAGACATTTAAGACTGCAACTCCTGCGCCTGTGCTTGCTGCTGCGCTCACTGAGGATGTAGGCTACGACTATGCGGTATTTAGCGTGTCGGCAGAGTATGTTGCGGAGGTTAAGTATGTCTGCATCGTGGCTGGCTCGCGTGATGTTACTGCAGAGCAGGTATTGAAGAACGGTACAGCTGTAGAGAGTGGTGAGGTAAAGGTTGAGGGTCTCAAGGAGGAGACTGCATACGAGATTTACGTTGCTGCTAAGGGCTTCGATGAGAGCGTTGTGATGGCTGATGTTCTGGAGTTCACAACAACAAAGAACATCGTGGTGTATACGCTCAACGATGGCATTAGTGCAAGTTCATACTCTTATAGTGGCACAAACTTCTTCCTCACATTCGTTGATGAGAAGCAGGGCTATACGCTCTATGTAGACTTCTATACCGCCGAGGAGCTTGGCTATCTTCCCTCGGGCGAGTATGCGCTTGCGGGTATGAATGGAGGTGAGATTAGCGCGGCCTACACACGCTTCTTGTTCACCCCCACTGATACCGTTGGCTCAACATTCAGCAGTGGTAGCATAAATGTTGAGGCATCGCCCAACGAGGAGACTCGCGAGGTATACTACAATATTAGTGGTGAGCTCTATTTTGCAGATGGCAACTCAGTAGTGTTGAGCTATGAGGGTCTTATCTCTGGTATCGAGCTTCCCGAGATTGTGGAGGGTGCTCCCGAGGGTGCTCACATCTTTGAGGTTAAGGAGTCTATCCAACCAACACGCTACACAGGTAACGTTGTGCCAGGCGAGTACTACATAAAGTTTACGGATAACGATGGTGGCGAGTTCCGCTTCGACCTCTTGCTTGACCCAGCAATTTGCGACAATGGCAATGCTGTGCTCCCCACAGGTACATACACTACCGAGCAGTTCAATCTCTCGTACACCGATTTCGTGACATATCGCCCATCGTATAAGACATGGACATTCTCAGTCATAGAGGTGGATGTTGTGACCGAGGGTGAGACACACACTATAGTTGTTAATGCTACCATGCAGAACGGTGGCGAGACTAAGCCATTCTATATGAATTGGAGTGGCGAGATAAAGGTTCAGTAACAAACTTAAAACTAAATAACCATGAGAAGATTTTTTAATGTTTCAATGCTTGCAGTTGCTGCGGTAGCTATGCTTGTAGCATCGTGTAAGCCCGACACACCTCCTACACCCGAGACGAAGACCCCAACCGTAAATATCGAGCTCTTGAACCAGGAGGTTGGACAGGCAGAATTTGTTGTAACTGCAACCAATGCTACGGAGGTATACTTCTACTTACCAGAGGATGGTGGCGAGCCCTCAGATAGTGTTATTAAGTCGGAGGGTGAACTTGTCCCTGAGGATGGTAAGGTCTATATTTGGGATTTGACACCAGACAAGAAGTATACTGCCTATGCGCTTGCTATAGGTGGCGAGTTGAGTGCAAGGACTACTCTCTCGTTCACTGCAATGGAAGAGCAGCCAGAGCCATTCGAGGGCTATGAGCTCAATAAGTTTATCTCGGCAGTATATCGCAACGATAACGACGCTTTGGCGGGTAACTACGAGTTGTCGTTTGGTAATACCACAGACCTCGGCTGGGAGGGTGACGTTCAGGTGTTTATCGACTTCTATAATGAGGAGGATAGCGACCCCCTTAACCCCGTATTGCCTAATGGTGTCTACGAGCCCAACACCGACTACTCGCCATTCACATATAATCCCGTCAACTCATATGTAGATATCGTTGTTGAGGGTGGTGAGGTTATCTCAACTCCAATCTTGGGCATCGTAACCGTTGATCGCTCAGGTGCTACATATACTATTACCGTTGAGGGAACACTCATGCTCCTCGGTGATATGGAGTTCTCGGCGCGCTATACTGGTCCTATACAGTTCGTTCAGGGCGGTACTTCGGCGTATGAGTTCTTCGAGGAGGATGTAACCGTTGATTTCGATGAGGCGCAAATACGCTACTGGGGTAGCTGGTTCTATCCCTTCTGCGATGACTTGGGTGTAGAGATGTTCGATGGTACATTCGACGAGAATGGTTCGTTGCAGCGTGGTTACTACCTCCACCTAAGCCGCGTGTTTATGCCAAAGGCCGAGGATTACAACGCTGAGTATATCCCATTGTCAGCTGGTGAGTACTTCATAACAGAGTCTGTCCTTGATACGATTTACTCTTTGCCATATCGTTTTGATATGGGTGCCATTACAGACTACTTTGGCGATAAGTACTTCACAGGTACCTATTTGCAGTATGTTGAGAATGGTCAGGTTAAGAAGGTGGGCCTTGTTACAGAGGGTAACTTTACAGTGGAGAATGATGGCAAGAATACAAAGATTGTCATGAACTTCACAACTGACAATGGTGTTAACCTTGCGTTGAGCTTCGATGGTGAGATGGCCTTTGGTAACTTCAACGATAATGACGAGAGCATGTCTCCGCGCCCCTGGACTACACTCGACGCTGACCATACATATAGCTTCCCCGAGGGCGCAATGGGTAGCGCATTCTGCCTAGGTGAGATCATGAAACCAGGCTTCAATAACTGGATGTTGATGATCTACGCTACAAATGATGAGTATCCCGATGGATATGGCGATATGTTCACCACAGAGTTTATCGTTGAGACCGGTGGCTCACGCTCATCATTTCCAACAGGTACATTCAACGTATCGCTTGATGTTGAGGACCATACAATGTTTGCGGGTATTGTAAACTATGCTGGTAGCATCCTCTTTACATGGTATGGCGATTTGACACCAGACGCTGAGGGTTACTCATCGGAGACTGCACCTATCGCTGAGGGTACTGTAACTGTTGAGGATGCTGGTAATGGCGACTACCGCTTTGTCTTCGACCTTGTTGACGATGGCGGCTATAAGGTTACTGGCGAGTGGACTGGTAAGGTCGCTGCACAGGATATTAGCGATGCTATGTCTTCATCATCGCTCAGTGCTCCCAAACCTCTCGCACTTCGCAAATAGTTGAGAGAGCGCATAGTACAAAAAATATGGGTCGTCACATTCGGGCGACCCATATCTTATTTGATAATGTCGAGAATTCTCGTTATGTGATTCACAATCCAATCCGCTCCTGCCTCTTCGAGTTCCTCGTGTGTGGCATTGCCATAATCGACGCCTATGGCGCGCACACCTGCGTTGTGTGCCATGGCTATGTCTACGGGCATATCGCCCACGACAATCGCCTCAGAGGGCTCAATATGTAGCGCTGTGAGGGTCTTAGTGACGGGCTCGGGGTGTGGTTTGTGATTTGTGACGCTGTCGGAGCCTACGGTATACTCAAAATAGTGGTCTATGCCATGGTGTTGCATAAAGAGCATCAGCGAGTCCGTAAGGCGCGAGGTGGCTATGGTAAGCCTGTAGCCGCGCGCGTGTAGCTCGGCAAGCGTCGCCTTAACACCTGGGAATAGGTCGGGCATAAGTTCCTTGCGGCGCTCAGCGAAGATTTGTCGGTAGGTCTCCACGCAGTGGTCTATTACAGCATCGTCAAACTTGGGGTACATGCTCTTGAAGCCATCGCGCAGCGTGAGACCTATGGTTGCGCCACACGTAGCCTCATCGCGCATATCAAGACCTAGTCGCTCCATTGTGGCGCGAAAGGCGATGATGATATTACGGCGGGTGTCGCAGAGCGTGCCATCAAAGTCAAAGATTATGATTTTGGTATTCATAGGCGTAAGGTCTTAGTAGTCGAAGCCCTCCAATTGTGTTTTGAGTCTTTTCCACACATCGGCCTGCAAATATGCTTGCAGACTGCTTGTGGGCACATATATCGTGGGTGTTAGTCCATCTGGAAAGGCGTAGATATTCCCGAGTGAAGGTGGGGTAGAGGGCCTGCAATATACCTCATTCAATGCTTGACAGTTGGCGAAGCAATACTCGCCAATGGTCACGACACTGGCGGGTATGATGATGCTTGATAGTGCCGAGCAGCCATTGAATACGTAGCCCTCGAGATATTCAAGACTCTCGGGGAGCGTGATACTCTCTATGCTTGTGCACTCAAAGAAGGCGTGCTCGCCAAGTGTGGTGATGTTCTTGCTGAGGGTTATATCCTTGAGGTTTGCGCAGTTGGCAAATGCTCCTCTATCTACATATGTCACGTTATCGCTCATGACCAATGTGTTGAAATTGAGCATGGCAAGAGCAAAAACACCTATGCGGTTGACACACTCTCCAATGGTTATAGTCTCAGCATCAAGGCCATAGAGCCAGTGGTTTGACTTGTTTGCTCCATTCTCGAATGAGGGGAGGTCAAAGTTTATGGTCATGTTCTCCACTCGGCATCTATCAAATGCTTTGTTGCCCACAGCGCTTATACTATTGCCTAGATACAGTGTTGCCACATCGCAACTGCCAAACGATCCCTGACCGATTCCGTATACATCATCGTGCAGGGTGATGCTTTCGAGCTGTTGATAGTTGTAGAATGTGTAGTTATTTATGCTCATAACTTCGGCAGGTATCACGAGTGTTGTGAGTGTCTCGCCGTCGATAATCAGACTGTTATTACCTGTGTGTAGAGGGTTTGCTGTGGCATTGGCAAACGATGTTTTGCACCATGCAGTGAGGCTTGATGCTATGACTCGCTCGATGTCGCAGCCCTCAAAAGCCATGTTGTCGACGCCCGAGCATGTGGCGTTTATGACTAGTTCCTTGAGTGGTGTATAGTCGAGGAATGCAGCCTTGCCGAGGATGTTGTTTACGGTAGCTTTTGTGAATGATGACCCGCTGAGCCAGTGGTGTGCATCGGCAGTAGCAATGCCATTAACGCTTCTGTACTCCTGAGAAGGTACAGCGCAGTTGACTGTTATCTCGCCGCTACAGCCCTCAAACAACGAGCCTCCTAGTGTGGCTATTGAGGCTGGGAGTGTAAATTCGTTGATGCCTGTGCAGTAGGCAAATGCTCTATCACCAATATGTCGCATGCAGTCGGGTAGTAGTATTTCGCTAAGTGCGCCACAATTGTAGAACGCATCGTTCTCTATTGCCACCACATTCTCAGGTAGTACTATGTCGCATAGCGTGACCTCCTCGGCAAATGCGTGCTCGGGGATAACCTTCACATCGTCGTTGAAGACGATGCGACCAGTGTTATCCTCAAAAAGATGGATGGCGAACTTCGAACCGTAATCATCTGTTTTGTTGAGCTCTATGGGCTTATTGTCCGCAGTGTGGTAGATAATCTCGTTTGTGGGCTCGCCATATGCCGCTTGCACCACGGTGAAAGAGTAGAGTGAGGGCTTGTCGTAGCGTACATCGCGTGCGGTGACTACTGCCATGCGCGACTTCTGCGATAGGTTCCTGTCGATGTTAAAGTGTAGCGTTTCGTTACGCATGCTACGTGTCTCACTGAGAGTTATCCACTGCGCACCATGTGGCATTATCACCTCATATTCCATGTTGGTGGCAATCTCTATGTCGAGTGATGTGGCTTCATGGCTAAAGATATATAGCTCTGTAGCATCGGTGTCGAACCTCTCGTGCATAAGTTGCTCGATGGGCATGGTGAACTTAGTTCCATTAGCCATGTGTATTGTTACGCTGCTTGAGCGCACCTCGCCCGCAGTGTGACCGTCAACAGTTATGTCGAAGGTGTTGTCGAGTGTCGTTCCCGATGATGGGTTGGCATGCACCCACTCGTCAGCGGTCTCAATCTCCCAATCGTATAGTGCAGTGAAGAAGTAGCGTTTTGTCTCGCCCTCAGCACAAAACGTGGGGGTTAGGTCGCAGTCGGAGGTGAATATAAGTGACGATGATATGTCATCTTCGCGGTCGCAACCCGCAATGATGAGTGCTGTAAATGCGATGCAAAGAATGTGGTGTATATATCTCATACTCTTGTTTGTTATCTTTGTTGTGGGGTGTGATGCGTGGCTACGCTCTACAAATGTAGAGATATTTTTTTAATTATCTGCTATGATTACCTTAAAAATAGAATCAGGGCCACCCATTTATTATGGATAGCCCTGAATATTGTGGTCGATGGGTTTAGAATACTACCTTCAAGCCTAACTGCATATGCCAGCGCGATGCAAGGTCGTTGATGGTGTAGTTTGCTCCGTTAAACTTGTACACTGGGCGGTAGCCGCCCTCCACCTCGCGAAGCTCCGTAACAGTTACGGGCGATAGTGCCCAACTCGAAACGCGGTACGACAGACCCCATGAGCGAGAGATAAGGTTGGCGAGGTTGATAACGTCGAGCGAGAGCTCCACACGCTGGTCGCGGTTGCTTACTGAAGAGTTCTTCTTGAAGTAGAACGACTGCGCTATATGCAAGTCGAGGCGGTGCACAAAGGGCAAAGAGTGCGAGTTGCGCTCTGCAAACTTGCCTCGGTGTGATTGAAGATATTTGTCTGCCTTGATGTAGTCGTTGAATGCTGCCGCAGACGTCTCATCAGCCCAAAGCATAGAACTCATCTCTGCCTCGGTAGGAATGTAAATCAGTGAGTTGCCACGATAGCTATCGCCATTTACATCTACCTTGCCCTTGGCGTATGTCATAGAGTAGTGTTCGCCTGAGTAACCATTATAAAGCAACATTACATTGGTGCCAAAGAGACCATACTTCTTGTTGTATGAGATTGTCGCAACTACCTTATGGGGGAACTCGTAGATCGAGCTGCTAAGCTGTGGGTCATTGCTATCAACGGTGTAGGTACGACCCCAGTTTGACGATGCCTGAGCCGATACGCCATCGTTGATGCTCTTCGACTGAGAGAATGTGTACGCCGCAGCCATGCGTAGGCCAGCGAGAGGGTAGGCAAAGTCATACTCGGCACGTGCTGTAGCCGACCATGAGTAGCCTCTCTGCGTGTTGCTAAGACGGTAGACCGCTGAGTAGTCAGAAGTCACAGCGTCGTAGTAGGTTGCTGAAGTCTGACTCCCCTCGCCACCAACATAGAGGCGCTTGCCATTATCCTCCGCCACGAGATTCTCAACATAGATGTTGTTGAGCCCCTTGGTGTAGTCGGCATCTAACGATAGCTTAAGTCCGTTGTAGTTGTATGTTGCGCCCGCTGCCACTCGGAAGACCTGAGGATAGCGGAAGTTGCTATCTACAAGGTCGATAGAGGGGTTACTTGCTATGCCCACGCTTTCGGGATTTAGGCTAAAGTCGGGAGTCTCTGCAGGGTTGGTAACTGTCACGCCTACTGAACCTAGACCATTATTCTGGTAGCAGTTCGATAGCCATACAAAGGGTATGCGACCTGTGTAGATACCCGCACTACCGTGTACATTCCATGCCTGATTGTCACTGAACCACTCGACGCCAACGCGAGGAGACAGAAGTATCTGCACACGTGGAATGTCACCCGTCATAGTGCCATGCTTTGCGAAGTAGCCACTGTTGAACGCCTCATTGGACAGAGGGGTGTCGAACATCACGGGAATATCGGCACGCAAACCATATGTTAGTGTTAGGTCGCGCGAGATTTTGTACTCATCCTGCGCATAGAGTGCAAACTGACCCATGGTCATGGGAGGATTCTTCTCGCCACTAGCAAAGTAACCATAAGCATATTGCGTAGCCTCGTCTGCAAGGAAGTCCTCGAGTGATGAGTAGGTATATGTGCCGCGTGCGTTGGCGAGGTAGAGGTTGTCGGCACGGTATACCTCGTTCGAGGTGCCGAATGTGAGCATGTGCTTACCAAGGTTGAGTGTCACATCGTCACCAAAGATAAATACATCCTGCTTAAGCATATTACGACCCGAGTAGGGACTTGTACCGATTGTTGCAGAGCCATTGCCCTTCTCGCCCAAACCGTTGATAATCACTGCTGGAAGGCTCTCGGGGGTGAGGCGGCCATCCTCAAGGTGTGTGTAGCCGAGACGAAGTGCGTTTGAGCCCCAATCCTTCGATGTGTTAAGCTCCGCCACGACTGAGTGTGTGCGGTTGATGTTGGTGTACTCCGAGCCAGTGAAGTAGAATGACTGCGCTGTGTTTGAGCCCGCGTCAGCATCGGCATAGAGCATGTTGTAACGTAACGAGAGGTGGTTGCTCTGGTTGATGTTCCAGTCGAGGCGCGCAACAGCTGAGCCCGTGATTTCAAGAATCTTGTTCTCGCCATAGCCACCACCATCGTAACCCGTAAGCTCCTTGTATCGCTCCGAAATCTGGCGCGCCTCATCGAGAGTGAGGGCTGATACGCCGCTACCTGGGTAGTTTGATGATGGGGTAAGGCCGCGGTTGAACTCGCCAGCTATGAAGAAGTGTAACTTGTCCTTAATGATTGGTCCTCCGAGAGTCACACCGTAGATGTTTGTCATCTGCTCCGAGAGCTTGGTGCGGTTTGCCACATCCTTGCCAGGGGTGGTACCCCAGAACGACTCGTTATTAAAGTATGTATATGCCGAACCACTGAACTCGTTGTCACCTGAGCGTGTCACTGCGTTTATGCTACCGCCAGTAAAGCCACTCTCGCGGAGGTCGACGGTAGATGTCGATATCTCAACCTCGCGGATAGCGTCGATGGGAATTGGGTTGGCGCTTGTGAGCGAGCCTGTCATGCCCGTGGTGCCGAGACCGTAGATGTCGGCCGATGATGTACCATCGATGGTGAAGGCGTTGTAGCGTGTGCTCTGACCTGCGAGGACGATGCCGCCTGCTCCACCATTTACTGCTGAAGACATCAACTTCGTGAGGTCGTAAATCGAGCGGTCGATGGTTGGAATTGCTGCCATCTCCATCTCGTTGAAGTTCTCGGTGCGAGCATCGTGCTTGGTGTGTACCACCAAAACCTCGTCAATAACTTCGGTCTCTTCCTTAAGTTTTACATCAATATAGAGGGTCTCACCGACGTGAATCTCTGCGATGGTGTGTTGCTGATTCTTGTAACCTAGATAGCTAAATTCAATAGTGTATGGTCCTCCCACGCGCATACCATTTATAGCGTAGTGACCATCGGCGTTTGTGCATACGCCGTAGATGGAGCCAGAGGGCTCGTGACGCGCAACAACAGCTGCGCCTACGATGGGTTTGTCGTTGTCAGTTACCACACCTCGTATCGATGAGGTGGTAACCTGAGCGCCCGCCACTGCCACGACAAGAAGCAGGGCGACCGTTAAAAGCAATCGCTTCATAATTAGGATTTTAGGGACACTATTTATGTGTCAGGTTAGAGAATAGGTCTGCGCTCTCGTGGCGCAAATTCGAGTGCAAATATAATAAAAATTTTCTATCTGCAATAGTTGTGTTAATTTTTTCACACAAAAAATTTTCATTGACTACTTGTAACTAAAAAATGTGCATATAGCATAATTATTTATTTGTGATTTTGGGCGAGTTTATTGGTTTAGAAAAATAGCAATTTTGTTATTGCTTGGGATTGGTGGATGAGGGAATATATTTTGGTCGAATGGTAGAACTTGTATCAAAGATTGTATTTTCATAGAAAAAAAGCTTGGGATTTTTTGCTATTTAAATTAAAAGGACTATCTTTGTGCATTAACTTTACGCATAAAGTGTGTCTTCTCGGTTAGCTCATGCGCCGATTGGGCTGCGGAGAAGGTATACATTTAGGTGTAGGGTGGAAGAAACAAACTTTAAAACTTTATACAAATTTTTCATTAAAAACTAATGCTTATGGTTAAAAAAGTTGTACTATCAATGGTTGCAACTCTGCTCTTGGGCTGCTTCGGCGCATTTGCTCAAGGTCAGCGTGTTACCGGTACAGTGACCGATGAAACTGGTTCTCCAGTTATCGGAGCGGCAGTTGTAGTCGAGGGTACTACCCGAGGCACATCAACTGATCTTGCCGGTTATTTTGAGATTGCGGCATCTTCTGATGCTAACCTGGTTGTCTCTTACTTGGGCTACCAGACTCAGACAGTTGCTGTTGCAGGTCGTTCGGTTGTAGACGTAGCTCTCGTTCCTGACTCAGAGCAGATCGATGAGATTGTCGTACAGGCGTTCGGTACTGCAAAGAAGGAGGCCTTCACTGGTTCTGCTGCGACTATCAAGTCGGACGACATCGTGAAGACTCAGTCATCATCTGTTGCTAATGCCCTTTCAGGTAAGGTAGCAGGTCTTCAGACTTCACAGGGTTCAGGTTCACTTGGTTCAGAGCCTACTATCCGTATCCGCGGTATCGGTTCTATCAACGCAGGTAACGATCCTTTGTGGGTAGTTGATGGTGTACCTTATGAGGGTGACCTTAACAACCTTAACATGGCTGATATCGAGACAATGACAGTCTTGAAGGATGCTGCATCTAACGCACTTTACGGTGCTCGTGGTGCTAACGGTGTTATCATGGTTACTACAAAGCGCGCTAAGGTAGGTGACGCTCGTGTTAACTTCGACGCTAAGTGGGGTGTTAACATGGCAGCTCGTCAGCTCTACGACTACACACGCGATCCCGGTCAGTACTATGAGATGCACTACGCATCATTGAAGAACTACTACATGAACGAGTTGAAGCAGGATGCGGGTGCTGCTCACATCCTTGCTAACCAGGCGATGATTTCAACTGGTGATGGTGGTCTCGGTTACAATGTTTATACTGTTCCCGCAGGTCAGACTCTTATCGGTTCAAACGGTAAGTTGAATCCTAACGCTACACTCGGTCGTAAGTTCTCTTACAATGGTCAGGAGTACACTGTAACACCTGATGATTGGTACGATGAGTTGTACGATCCTTCATTCCGTCAGGAGTACAACCTCTCAATCGCTGCTGCATCTGACAAGTCTAACTTCTTCGCTTCATTCGGTTACTTGAACAACACAGGTATTACTGATGGTTCAAACATGTACCGTTACACTGCACGTTTGCGTGCTGACTACCAGGCAAAGAAGTGGTTGAAGGTTGGTGCTAACATGAGCTACACAAACTTCAACTGGAACGGTGCTTCATCTTCTAACGAGGGTGACGGTTCTACTGGTGACGTATTTGCTGCTGTAGGTGATATGGCTCCTATCTATCCTGTCTTCATCCGCGACGGTGAGGGTAACATCATGTATGAGGATAACAAGGCTGGTCACGACTACTACGGTAAGGATTATGACACAAAGTGGCCTATCTACGATACTGGTGATGGCTCAGTTTGGGGTCTTACTCGTTTCTCTGGTTCACAGTCTAACCCATTGCAGAACATCTGGTTGGATGAGGCTAACTCTGAGGGTAACGCCTTCTCTGTAAGCGGTTTCGCTGATTTCACAATCATCCCTGGTTTGGTTCTTACTTTGAACGGTTCAGTAACTATCGACGAGACACGTTCTACATCATTGAAGAACCCATACTATGGTCAGTTCGTAGCTAACAAGGGTGTTGTAAGCAAGAGCCACAGCCGTTCTTACAACCATAACTTGCAGCAGTTGTTGAACTACAATAAGTCATTCGGTGCAAACGATGATCACAACATTCAGGTTTTGCTCGGTCACGAGACTTATAACTTGCGTTCATACAGCTTGAGCGGTTTCAAGACTAATGTATATTCTACAGATAACCTCGAGCTTAACGGTGCTATCGTTGATGGTAAGTCTTCAGCTTCAGCATTCGGTGAGTACGTAAACGAGGGTTACTTCTTCCGTGCTATGTACGAGTATGATGGTCGTATCTTCGCATCTGCATCATATCGTCGTGACGCATCTTCACGCTTCCACCCAGATCACCGTTGGGGTAACTTCTACTCAGTAGGTGCTGCATGGATCCTTAACCGTGAGTCATGGTTCAATGTTCCTCAGTTCAACATGTTGAAGGTTAAGTTGTCTTACGGTTCACAGGGTAACGATGCTATCGGTTCTTACATGTACACTGATCTCTACTCTGTATCTAACGACGGTAACGATGGTATCTCTATCATGTTCGGTCAGAAGGGTAACGAGCGCATCACATGGGAGACTAACGCTAACTTGAACGCAGGTGTTGAGTTCGGTTTGTGGAACGATCGCTTGTCTGGTAGCGTAGATGTATTCTACCGTAAGACTACTAATATGTTGTTCTCAGTTCCCGTAGCTCCATCAATGGGTTACTCTTCATACTATGACAACATTGGTGATATGGCAAATACAGGTATCGAGCTCGTATTGAACGGCGATATCGTACGTACACCTAACGTTGTTTGGTCTGTAAATGCTAACCTTACATGGGTGAAGAATGAGGTATTGAAGTTGCCAGAGTCTCGTAAGGATCGCGTTGTTGATGGCCACGCAGGTTTCATCTCTGGTTCAACATTCCTTGCTGAGGGTCTTCCTTTGAACACTCTCTACATCCACGAGTATTTGGGCGTAGATCCTGAGACTGGTAAGTCTAGATGGAACCAGCACCTTCTCGAGAAGGATGAGGATGGCAACATCACAAAGGATGAGTGGCAGCATACTACAAAGTACGGTGATATCAGCTCTGACCCCGAGTCAAAGAAGCTTTACGATTCTACATTGGCTGACGTATTCGGTGGTTTCGGCACATCATTGTATGCTTACGGTTTCGACCTCTCTATCGCATTTGACTACCAGCTCGGTGGTACAACTATCGATGGTTCATACGCTGGTTACATGACCAACTCAACTGCATCATCAATTGGTAAGAACTACCACCTCGACTTGTTGGATGCATGGACACCTCAGAATCCTGATAGCAACATTCCACGTTTCCAGTACGCTGATGAGTATGCAGGCGCTACATCAACTCGTTTCTTGATTAGCACTAACTACTTGAACATCTCTAACATCAACGTTGGTTATAACTTCCCAGCTAAGTGGTGGAAGGGTCACATCCAGAACTTGCGCGTTTACATGGCATGCGACAACGTATGGTATTGGTCAGCACGTAAGGGCTTCGATCCTCGTGGTACAGGTACCGGTCAGTACTCACCTATCCGTACAATCTCTGGTGGTGTAACCTTGACTTTCTAATTATAAATAAGGTATAAGATTATGAAATTTACAAAGATATTGACAACTGCGTTAGTTGCGCTTGGTGCAACTCTCGCGCTTAGTGGTTGTATCCGCGAGACTTATCCCAAGACAAGCACCATCACACAGGAGCAGCTCATGGGTGGTCAGATGGATGTAGTTGCCACTAACTTGCTCAAGGGTATTCCACGTGGTATGCTTGCACCTTGCTATGGTGGTTGGGAGCACACAGACTTCGGTTTCCCCTCAGCAGGTGTTTACAATGATCAGGCAGCTCAGCTTGTAGTTACTAACGGTTGGACAATGGGTAACGCTACTGGTTACAACCGCTTCATGTTGGGTGCATGGGGTAAGAGTTACGGTGCAACTGGTTGGATGCCCGTACACTTCTGGTACACATACTATCCTCAGATTAAGTCATGTAACGATGTAATTACATTGACTGAGGGTAACGAGGATTTGGTATCATACTCTGCAATTGCTCGTACTTACCGTGCAAGCTTCTACCTCGACCTCGCTCGTTTGTTCGAGTGTATGACTGTTGACGATGCTGGTTACACTGCAACACAGGTAAACGTTGCTGGTCTTACAGTGCCTATCGTGAACGAGTTCACAGATGAGACTGCTGCAAAGAGCAACCCTCGTGCTACACGTGAGGAGATGTTCAACTTCATTCTCAGCGACTTGGCTTTCGCAGAGGAGGCATTCAGCTCACCTGATTACACTCCCGTTTCAAACACAGATCCTAACTTGGCAGTTGTTTACGGTCTCTACGCTCGCGTATACCTTTGGTTGGGTGCTGAGGATTTCGTAATCGATGGCATGAACGGTGAGCTTCCTTCAGGCAACGATGCTTATGCTTTGGCTGCTGAGTATGCTCGCAAGGCTATCGACACATTCGGTGGTGCTGTTATGAGCGAGGCTGAGTGGACTAACGTTACTACAGGTTTCAATACTAAGGCATCTTCTTGGATGTGGACTTTGTACCACTCTACAGATACTATCGCAGGTAACCTCCACCAGTTCAGCGCCCACATGGCTCCTGAGGCTGCATACGGTTACTGCCAGTTCACTAACCCTGGTGTTGGTTCTAAGGCTTATGAGCGTCTTGGTGATGGTGACTTCCGTAAGAAGCTTATGGTTAGCCCCGACCACTTTACTCCCGTATGGAATGAGGAGTTGGGTCAGGATGTAAACGTTGTTGACGAGGCTAAGGCTGCTGTTGACTATGCTGAGTTCGCACCTTACACTCAGATCTCTTTTGATGAGTACAAGGCTACTGCACCATATTCATTCTTCAAGTTCCGTCCTGCACAGGGTAACCGTACTGACTACATGACAGCTGGTGCTATTGCAATGCCCGTTATGCGTTGTGAGGAGATGTACTTCATCGAGATGGAGGCTATCGCACACACTCAGGGTGCAGATGTTGCTCAGATGCAGCTTCTCAACTTCATGCAGACTTATCGTGATCCTAGCTATGCTTGCTTGACAAACGATATCGTTGATGAGATCATCTTCCAGAAGGGTATCGAGTTCTGGGGCGAGGGTCATATCATGTACGATATGAAGCGTTTGAACAAGGGTGTTGAGTGCGCATACGAGGGTTCTAACTACGATCCACAGCGTCGTTTCAACTCAGAGGGTCGTTTGCCTCACTGGACTCCTCAGATTCCTCAGTCAGAGACTCAGGTTAACTTGGGTATCAAGGCAGAGGATAACAACCCTGATCCTACCGACGTATTCACACCTGTTAAGGGTATCTAATTTTGTAGGAGCTTAAAACGAAAAAAAAAGAAAAGTATGAAAAATTTCAAGTTTATATATTTGCTTCTTGCTGCAGTAGGTGCGATTACCTTCGCATCTTGCGAGCACAAGTATGCAGATTGGACACCTGGTGAGCCTGATAAGGGCCTTGGTGTTTACTTCCCAAGTACTCAGGGCTTCAAGGTTGCAGCTACTGACACTTCAGTAGATATCGTTGTTGCTCGTGCAAAGACTGATGATGCTGCTTCTGTAACACTTCGTTACGAGGCTAAGGATGCTTCAGGTGTTGCAACAGAGTTGTTTACTGTTCCTTCAAAGGTAGACTTCGCTGCTGGTGAGGCTGAGGCTAACTTGACTATCGCTTTCGATGGTACACAGCTTGAGCTTGGTAAGGCATATAGCATCGCTATTAAGCTCGATGAGGAGCAGGCTTCAAGCTACGCTATCTCTGAGGCTACTTTCTCTATCATTATCCCCGAGCCATGGATCTCTATGGGTGAGGGTATTTACTTCGATGAGATCCTTTGCGAGTTGTTCGCTGAGGCTGATGCCTTCCGTGGTCTTGGTACCTATGTAGAGTTCGAGCAGCATGAGTTGGAGGCTAACCGTATCCGTGTTAAGAATCCTTTCGCTCCTGCAACTATTGGCGCTATGTGGGGTGTTGTTCCTACTTGGTTGGCATACAATGTTGAGGGTGATGCTTACCTCGAGTTCGATATCGCAGATCCTAACAACGTCCGCGTAGGTCAGGCTATCGATCTTGGTCAGGGTCCTGGTCAGTTGTTCTTCTTCAACCTTGGTATGCCCAGCAGCGGCTACGATGACATCGTATGTTTCGTTCTCGACTCTACTCCTATCGTATTGGCTGATGGTATTATCAAGTTCCCACAGGGTAGCGTATGGCTTGGTGTAGTTGCTGGTGGTTCATTCCTCGGTACTTTCACTAAGACTGGTAACGCAAATGGTTTCATGCAGTACTACTTGCCTGGTGTAGATTTCGTAAACTACGACATGGAGGCTACTTACGATGGTATGTATGTTTCTGCTGACGGTTCTACTGCTAAGGCTATCTTCAACTTCGCTCTTGGTACTGACATTGCATCTTACAAGTTCGCATTCGTTCCTGGTGATGTAACTGCAGATCCTTCTGAGACTGCTGAGGCTATCGTTGCTGGTTCTGAGGATCTCGTTATCTTCGAGTCTGACGCTGAGACTAAGAAGTGGGAGGTTGAGCTTACTAAGGGTGTTTGGACTCTTGTAGCTGTTCCTTACACAGCAGAGGGTGAGGCACGTCTCCAGAACACTTACGCTTACAACTTCTACTTCAACGGTACAGGTGAGATGCCTGAGGTTAACGTTGACGTTGTAGCAGGCACTCCAGCAGCATTCGTTGCTGAGGATAAGAAGGCTGAGGTCGAGGCACAGATGCCTGGTTGCTTCTACATTGGTCTTAACATCACAGCTAACGCTGCTGACATCAAGGCTATGAAGGCTTGGTGGGGTCCTACAGCATCATACCAGTCTGCACTCGCTCAGGGTATTACTCATGAGGTGCTTCTTGCTGACTACGCTGCTGACCTTGCATCACTCCTTCCTGTAATTGCTGAGACAGGTTCTGCAACAGCTCGTATGAACGTAAACAACGGTTATGAGTACACAATCGTATTCGGCGCCCAGACAGTATACGGTACATCTATCGTTAAGACTCTCACATACACTACTGAGCCTTATGACGGTAACTTCGCAGTAGGTGAGTATATGTTCTCTGACGCTACAACTCAGAGCCAGATGGTATTCTCACTCATCCCTGGTAAGAGCTACAACGACTTCTACTTCGTACACAACTACATCGACGGTTCAATGTGGTACACTAAGTACGATGAGACAGCTGGTACTCTTACAAACGCTGGTGTTGAGTTGAACTACGAGCAGTATGAATCACAGTGGGGTGGTGTCTACGGTGCAATGAATGAGGAGTTGACTCAGGTTTACGGTTATGTAAGCTCAACAACTGCTGACTACGCACAGATGGCTCCTATGGTGTTGTCTGTTGAGAACAACGCTATCGCTGGTCTTCAGACTTACTACGGTATGTTGGTTTACGCTTACGACGCTTCAGCAAATACTCGTGGTGATGTGCTTGGTGCATACTTCAACTTCACTCCTGCTACTGAGATTGCTCCTGCTGCTGGTGCATTGCAGGCACGCGCTCAGAGCGTAAACGCTAAGTTCAACGCTATGATGTCTCAGGTTGAGGCTTGCGAGGTACACAGCGTTCTCGCTTCAGAGGCAAAGGTAGTTATCAAGGCTACTCCCGTTGCTACAAGCTTCGCAATGGCTAACCTCTCACTCTAATTAGAGGGTAAGTCTAAATAGGTGGTGCGACCTGTCCCGAAAGGGGCGGGTCGCCCTTTTTTTGTGTATAACACCCTCTTTTACTATATTTTTGGCTGTAAGATTTTGCATTAAAAAAATATTGACTACCTTTGTAACGAGAAGAACTGCGAAAACTTTAATTTTTTTTAAAATAACTATGAATAAGGTTAAATTTTCTTTGTTTGCATTGGTTGCAATCTTTGCAGCTTCGTGTGTTGCAGACCCCGTTTTGGAGGGTGAGGGCGTAGCTGTTGAGAAGAGTCCTCTTGCGAAGATTATCAACTCGTCTGATGATGCTATCGCTGGCGAGCTTATCCTCTATGTAGATGAGGATACGGCTGACGCTTGGACTGTAAGCACCACACGTTCTGGTAACGCCCAGCTCGATGCTGTTGCTGAGGAGCTTGGCGTGGAGTCTATTGCACCCGTATTTAACATGAATATCAATGGCGACGAGAAGCGTGCTCAGGGTATGCACCGCTGGTTTGTTGTAGAGTTTGACAAGGAGGCCAACCTCTCTCAGGTAGCCGAGAAGTTCGCTGCTGTAAGCTCTATTCAGCGCGTTCAGTTCAACTCTAACTTGGTTAAGCCCGAGGTTGCTGCTACTCCTGTGTCGCCCGATGCATATGCTGTAACTCGTTCAGGCGCGGAGCCTTTCAATGATGAGATGCTTCCTTTGCAGTGGCACTACGACAACAAGGGCCTTCAGTCGCTCTTCGTTGGTGCTAAGGAGGGCGAGGATATCGGTGCTTATGGCGCATGGAAGTACACTACAGGTAACCCCGAGATTATCGTTGCAGTGGTTGACGAGGGTGTTAAGTATGATCACCCCGACTTGGCTGCAAATATGTGGGTTAACCAGGCCGAGATGGGTGGCCAGCAGGGTGTTGATGACGATAAAAATGGCTGGGTAGATGATATCTATGGTGTTAACGCCGTGCAGCTCAATGGTAACATCACATGGGATAGACCAGCTTGGAACGCGGATAATCGCTATGTTGGTGACTCTGGTCACGGTACTCACGTTGCAGGTACTATTGCTGCGGTAAACAACAACGGCATCGGTGTTGCAGGTGTTGCAGGTGGTAATGGTTCAGGTAATGGTGTGCGTATCATGTCTGTACAGATCTTCGACTGCAACGAGAGCTCTGGTCGCGATAGAAGTGCAAAGGGTATTGAGTACGCAGCCGACATGGGTGCTAGCATTTTGCAGAACTCTTGGGGCTACTCTTCTGATAGCATGAATGATAGCATCTATAGCGAGTATTATAGCGTTGAGCTTACTGCGCTTCGCTACTTCCAGTCTAAGAGCAACTGCTCAGCTATGGAAGGTAACGTAATTATCTTCGCTGCTGGTAACGATGCTATTCCTACAGCTAACTATCCTGGTGCATATAACGAGTTTATCTCTGTTACTGCATACGCTCCCGATGGTTCACCTACAGTATATACTTGCTACGATAAGGGTTGTAACGTTGCAGCACCTGGTGGTGAGTCTGAGGTAATCAACGGCAAGGGCTTTGTGGACTACGGTTGTGTGCTCTCAACTGTGCCTTCTGAGTGTCCCGATCCTAACAGGTCATTAAACGGTGTATTGAAGTATTACGGTGAGGACTATGGTTATATGCAGGGTACATCAATGGCATGTCCTCATGTATCGGGTGTAGCTGCTTTGTTGCTCTCATACGCTGTTGAGAACGGCATTAAGCTCACTAACACACAGCTCTACGATGTTATTACATCATCAGTTCGTAACATCGATAACAGCCTTAACGGCACTGTTAAGCGTCATGGTTACTATAGCAGTGGCTCAATCTACGAGTACAACTTCGACCTCAGCTTGTACAAGGGTAAGATGGGTACTGGTAAGCTCGATGCTACGCTTGCTATCATGAACCTTCGTGGTGCAACTTGTATCCCTGTGGTTGTTAACGAGGAGTATGCTCTCAAGATTGGTAGCATCATCGGTACAGGTGATATCAACGTTACAATGTTGAAGGATTTTGTTATCCCTGAGGATGTTAAGCAGCGTCTTGGTATCACCACTGCAGACTTCTTCAGCAACACCATCTACCTCAAGTGTACTAAGCCCGGTATCGGAGTTATCACTGTTAAGTATATCGCTGGTGGTAACGCTGTAGGTGGCGGTAGCACAACAGGTGGTAAGCTCATGGAGAAGGAGGTTGTAATCATCTCGCGTGAGGGTAACGACACTGGTGCGTGGTTGTAATCTATTGTAGAACTCATAAAAAATCAAGGATATGAAGATTTTTAAGATGATGGCATTGGCTGCCGTAGTACTATTTGCTGTGGCTTGCAATGGTAAGAAACCTGATGAGCCCAAGGTTGGTGGCTTCGAGAATATCGAGAACGAGTGGAAGCTCGTATCTGTGGATGGCGTAGCGAACGACTTCTCTGTATATATCAAGTTTGAGACTGGTGTATTCGTTTTGTACCAGCAAATCTACTCATGGGACTATGTAGCTTATAGCGGTGAGTACTCTATCGACAATGGTGTTCTTAGCGGTTACTACTTCGATGAGGGTGACTGGAAGACATCTTACACAGGTGGCGTTTCAGATGATGGCACGCTCCTCACACTCAAGAGCAAGGATTCAACTCCCGTAACCTATGTTTACGAGGCTTGCACTATTCCTGAGAGTATCATTGAGGAGACTACAAGAGCTACTTCAGTGGAGGTTGTTCCCTTCTTGTAATCTCGTGCGATAGCGACACATTAGTGACGCTTTAATCCAAAGCCCGAATGGGACGTACACTATGTACGACCCATTCGGGCTCTCTTTATGTCTGCGCCATAGAGTTGCTACTCCGATTGGGTATTGGGCCTGCTTCATAATTTCTCTACTGTGTAGTTTGTCGATGTGTTCGCTAAATTGCCCTCAATGAGACTCTTCGCACGAAAAAAAACGCTCGTCGTCGTTGCATATTGACGTTATTTTTGTAAATTTGCAACTTGGAAGTATGCGTGTGTGTATGCCCTAACTGAGAAAGAAACAATTTAACTATAAACTAAAATGAACAAAACAAAAGTTTTCCTTCTTGCATTGGCAGGCTTGTTCGCAGTATCGTGCGCAACAAACACCGTCGATGAGACTGCAACTGTGGATGCTAATGCCATGGTAGCAAAGAAGTTTGTCAACACATCTAACGACGCAGTAGAGGGTGAGTTGATTATTTATGTAGACGATGAGGCTGCAGAGCGAATGCTCAACGCAGAGTGCGCAACACGCTCAGGCTCAGCTATCGACGCCATCGCAGCGGAGATTGGCGCAACAGAGATTAAGCCTGTGTTCAACCTCAACATCAATGGCGATGTTAAGCGTGCTCGTGGCATGCACCGCTGGTTTACCGTTGCCTTCCCCGAGAGCGTAAACTTGGAGATCGCAGCGCAGAGCCTCGCAGCAGTAGAGTCTGTTGAGCGCGTGCAGTTCGCAACTAAGATTATCGCTCCTACATCTAAGATTACCGAGGTGGACCCCTCACAGTTTGCGCAGACACGCTCTGAGGAGTTGCCCTACGACGATCCTATGCTCTCAAAGCAGTGGCACTATCGCAACCTTGGCCTTCAGGAGACATATCCTGGTGCTAAGGCTGGCGCAGATATCAACCTCTTCCCCGCGTGGGAGATCACCGCAGGACGCAAGGACGTTATCGTAGCGGTTGTTGACGAGGGCGTATGCTACACTCACCAGGACCTTAAGGACAACATGTGGGTTAACGAGGCTGAGGCTAATGGTGCTGAGGGTGTCGATGATGATAACAACGGCTATGTTGACGATGTTCACGGCTACAACTTCGCACACAACGGTCGCGTGACATGGACTCGTTCGGGTGACCAGGGTCACGGTACACACGTTGCAGGTACTGTAGCTGCGGTAAACAACAACGGCATCGGTGTGTCGGGTGTTGCTGGTGGTACAGGTAATGGCGATGGTGTTCGCATCATGTCTTGCCAGATTCTCTCTGGTGGTAAGGATGCTGGTGCTGGTGGCACTGCTAAGGCTGTTGAGTATGCTGCTGACATGGGTGCATGTATCTTGCAGAACTCATGGGGCTTCCAGGCGGGTCAGATTGCCAACGACTCAACATTTGCAAACGGCCAGACAGGCGTAGAGCTCGAGGCGTTCCACTACTTCATGGAGACACAGAACACTCCCGCGTTGGAGGGTGGTATCATCATCTTCGCTGCGGGTAACGATGGTAAGGCTGTTGCGGGCTACCCAGCTGCATTCAACGAGCTTATCGCAGTTACTGCTATCGCTCCTGATGGTCTTCCTACATACTACACAAACTACGACCGTGGTTGTAACGTAGCAGCTCCTGGTGGTGAGTATGCTCCTGTAACATGGGCAGAGCCTGGTTGCGTGCTCTCTACATTACCCAACGACAAGTATGGCTTCAGCCAGGGTACATCTATGGCATGTCCTCATGTTTCGGGTATCGCAGCGTTGGCTATCTCTTACGCTTTGGACAACAACATCGTGCTCACATTGCCCGAGTTGAAGGATATCGTTGTAAGCTCAGTAACTAATATCAACCCCTACCTCGATGGCTTTAAGACTAATGTGTCGGGTGGTACACTCAACCTTAAGTCTTACAATAATAAGATGGGTACAGGTCTTATCGATGCTTACCGCGTGTTGATGGCTGTTCGTGGCACAAAGTGTATTCCTATCCCCGTTGGTGAGGAGGTTATCATCAACGTATCTTCATACATCGGTGATGGCACTAACGACAAGATCAAGATGCTTGAGAGCGAGATCTCGGAGGAGGCTATCGAGGCACTTGGCATCGAGAACATCAAGTGGATGGGTGGCAAGCTCATGCTCACTTGCACAAAGCCTGGTACAGCACTCGTAACCTTGAAGTATGTTGCTGGTGGTACCAACGTTGGTGGTGGCCAGATTACTGGTGGTATGGCTACCGAGCAGGAGTTCGCCTTCGTAGCGCGTGAGGGTGTCACTTACGATGAGGGTACTTTGGAGCCTAACAATCCTGGTGGTTGGTTGTAATATATTGTCTAACGCTTAAAGTATTGATTTAGAAATATGAAAAGTTTGAAGATATTTTCACTTGCAATGTTGATGCTTCTTGCACTTGTTGGTTGCGGCGAGAAGGAAGGTGGCAAGGGCGTGAAGGTTGCTGGCGAGTGGCAGTTGGCTCAGTGGAACGATGCAACTCCCGAGTTTAACGTCTATATCGACTTCAACGCTGATGGCACATTCGAGATGTATCAGCAGGTGTGGTCATTTGACTACAAGCTATACACTGGTAAGTATGTTATCTCGGGTGATATTATGACTGGCACCTATGCTGATGGCTCAAGCTGGGCTTGTGGCTACAAGGTGAGTGTTGTTGATGGTCAGCTCACCATGTACAGCCAGGAGGATCAGTCAGTAACCAGCCTCTACGAGAAGTGCACAATTCCCGCGGAGATCAAGGCCGAGGCCTCAGCAACTCGTTCTATGGAGGTTGTTCCATTCTTGTAGTGGAGCGACTGATACTAAATTAATCTGTGGGGTAGCTCTCGCTCAGGGAGTTACCCCTCATATTTTAGACTATGAAACGAATTTTTATACTATTGGCGCTTGTGCTATCCTCAACCTTGGTGGTGGAGGCCAGGGAGGTGTCACCCGATGTTGCAAAGGGCATGGCGCAGGAGGTGTTCGGTGCGACACGCGGTGGCGATGTCACTGTGGCATGGGATAGCTCGGTGCTTGGCACTACGCGCGGAGCAAGTGAGATGCCCACATTCTATGTCGTAACTGCGCAGTCGGTTAGTGGCTTTGTTATTGTTGCGGGTGATGATGCCATCGCCCCCATCCTTGCGTACTCTACACAATATTCTGCACCCTCGGCGGAGGTGCTACCACCAAGCTTCGAGGGATGGTTGCGCTATGTTGATGCTACGGTACGCTATGCCCGCGAGCATGGTATCGCAGCGGATAAGGCTACCGCCGAGAAGTGGAGCGAGGGGTATAAGCCCGTTGGTGCTATCATGCTCAACACGGCACGCTGGAGTCAGACTCCCCCATATAACGACCAGTGCCCCATTGATGGTGATGCGCATAGCCTCACGGGATGCACACAGACGGCTATGGCAACTATCATGCACCACCACCGCTGGCCCGAGCGTGCAAAGGGTGTAACCGAGGCGTACACAACATTTGGAGGCCTCGATGTCCCTGCGCGAGATATCAACCATACCTACAACTGGGATATGATGCTTGAAACGTATGTCGAGGGCGAGTATACCGCTGCTCAGGCGGAGGCTGTTGCGGTGCTAATGGCAGACCTCGGTCACGCCTTTAAGGCTAACTATACCGCAGTGGATACGGGTGCATTCCCCGATATGTGGGCGTTGTATCAGAACTTTGGCTATAGTCCTGCATGTACCCTTACTATGCGCGAGAACTACTCGGATGAGTATTGGAATAGCTTGATGCGCAGAGAGATAGAGGAGAACTGTCCAATCTTCTACGCGGGATATACGGCAGATATGGCAGGTCATGCCTTTGTTCTTGATGGCGTGGATGATAACAACTACTTCCATGTTAATTGGGGATGGGGAGGCCCCTATGATGGCTTCTTCCTGCTTGATAACCTGCTGCTTGGCGAGTATCTCTTCGATACTGACCAGTGGGCGGTTATGGGCCTACGCCCTATGCGTAGTGGTGAGGTGGAGAACTGGTTGTGTCTCCTCTCATCGGGTCTCAGTGTCCCAACTACGGCGTTTGAGCAAGGCGTGCCATTCAACATCGAGTCGATATCTATTGGCAACTATGCGCAGTTGGACTTCAAGGGCGAGGTGCGCGTTGGCGTGTGCGATAGGCATGGCGAGCGTAAGTCGTGGGCAACGGAGGCAAAAAGCTTCGAACTCCCTGCACGCTATGCTGGAGGCTGTGGCACAATGACTGCGGTCGTAGAAAGCGAGATTGTAGAGGGCGATGTAATCGCAGTCTTCTATCGTGCGAGTGGTAGTGATAGGTGGTATAGGATGCGCTCGTTTGCCGACGATGCCTGCGAAGAGGTGGTGTTGAAGTATGCACCTATTGGCGATACTACATCGATGTCGTTCGACAAGGATACGGGCGTGCTTGTAGTTAAGTATGACGACGATGTTAAGTCGGCGCTCTATATGTTGGGTGAGTATACCGAGAAGGGTGTGTCGATATCGAAGGGATGCATGGTCTTGGATACCAATCAACTACAGCGCGACGCTGTCTATACCATCTATCTCGTGCGAAAGGATGTCGAAGAGAAGAGTATATTGTTCACACTCAAAGGGTTGTAGACTATGAGACAAATTTTATTTATCGCAGCGACGCTACTTGTTATGGTCATTGGTTGTAAGAATAGGGGTAACGAGGTGGTAGCACCCTCCACAGCATTGGAGGTCGGAGCAACCGAGATTACTCTTACGCCCGAGGCTCAGAAGGCTCAGTTTGAGGTTGTCTGCAACGAGGCCTTTGATGTAGAGATTGAGGCGGAGTGGCTTCGCCTGTACAATATCCTTGAGGCGGATGGAGCAAGTGTTGTAGTTGTAAGCATTGAGGAGAATGAGACTTCGGAGGCGCGTAGCGCGGAGGTTGTCGTTGTGGCGGGTGAGTTGTGCCATGTGGTGACAATCACGCAGAGTGGCGCGGTGGCGACAAGCATGGAGGTGGCAATAGGTCACCGCAACCAGCATATGTCATCGCCTAAGTGGGGTGGTGATGCTGTAAGTGGCACTATCAACTGGGGTGATGGCAGCGTAGAGGCCTACGCCGAGGGCGCAACGCACGACTATGCCGACGCAGAGAGCCACATCGCAGTATTCACAATGTCGGGAACGTCGTCGTTCGAGATTGAGAGTATTGGAGACATGGAGTCGCTAATGATTGCCGTGGAGTAATCAATACTATTATATACAAGAAGAGAGGCTACCTGCGGGTAGCCTCTCTCTTTTTACAATATGTTCTCCGTGTAGTCAATGGCTATGTCGCCCTCCTCGTTCCATGTTACGGCTATAAGGTCGAACTGCAACTCCATGCCTATGCGGTGCATCGCACGATAGGCCATCGCACCGCGTCGTAGCGTGCGTATCTTCTGGTCGTCGATGCTGTCGTATGCCGTCTGCCAGCCTCCCTCTTTGCGGGTCTTGACCTCGATGAAGTGCAGTGTGTCGTAGTGCTCAGCGATGATGTCTATCTCGTAGTGCCCTACGCGCCAGTTGCGCTCAACGATGTAGTAGCCCCTCTCGCGTAACCACTCCATGGCGACATCTTCGCCGCCCTGGCCGATTATGGCGTTTAAGCCAGCCATCCGCTACTTAGAGCGACGGATAAGGAAGTCGATGTTCTCGCCTGGCTGTACCTCGAAGGTCTCCTGTCCCTTCTTGAATACGCGCATAGAGCGTGAACCGATAAGCTGGATACCCTCGTCGTTGATGCGGAGCATACAACCCTCGCGCAAACCTACGACATAACGGCTGCGGTTAGCCTCGAGGTACTCCTTGATGCGCTGCTCGCGTGTCTCGCCAGCGTGGCCCTCGGGGTTAGCGTCGAGGTAGTGGGGGTTGATCTGGAACGATACCAAACCGATAGCGCGGAATGACTCGGGCTGCACGATAGGCATGTCGTTTGTGGTACAGATTGTGGGGCATGTAACGTTGCTACCTGCTGACCAACCGATGTATGGCACACCAGCCTTCACGCGGTGGAAGATCATGTCGAGGAGGTCCTCCTCCTGCATCTTCTTCAAAAGAGCGAAGGTGTTACCACCACCAATCATGATAGCCTTGGCGTGGCGGATGAAGTTACGCTTGTTGATAGCGTGGTGTATAGAGCGTACCTTAACACCAATCTCGTTGAGGCGGTCCTGCACCTTTGCTTCATACTCGTCGTATGAGAAGGTTACGGCAGCATATGGCACGAATACAACTTCGTCGATACCCTCGAGAGATTTTGCAATCTCCTGGATGGGATATTTCAAGTACGCCTCACCGGCATTGGTAGAATTGGAAATTAGCAAAAGATTCATAATCTATTAATTATTAGTGAGTTATCTTATGTGTGTTGAAAATTAGTATTAAATTTTTAGCGTAATAATGTCAAAGATAATAAAAAAAGTGTTACATTTGCACAGTCGAGTGAAAAAAAACTCACTCGATTATAAATTACAGTAGCAAAATATATACTACTATAATGTTTAACTAAAACTTATTTATTATGTCAGAAATTCAGTCAAAAGTTGTCGAGATCATCGTTGACAAGTTGGGCGTTAAGGAGTCAGAGGTTGTAGCAGAGGCTAGCTTCACAGCACACCTCGGTGCAGATTCTTTGGATCAGGTAGAGCTTATCATGGAGTTCGAGAAGGCTTTCGATCTTCAGATTCCCGATGCAGACGCTGAGAAGATTCAGACTGTAGGTGACGCTATCAGCTACATCGAGTCTCACAAGTAATAACTGATCTATACT
>JAZRAT010000100.1:0-4289 GCA_045634725.1 Alistipes sp.
CAGCCCAAAGTGTGAAAACTAACCCTCTTCTCCTGCATATAAAAATCAATTTACAATTTCATTGTAACCCCTATTTTGGGCACTTTCATTGGGCGAAGTTACAAAAAGTTAAGATAAAGTGAAAAAAGATTTCGTTGTTACACGAAAAAAAAGTACATTTGCGCGATTTATTATTAACAAAGAGAATGAGCCTATTTGAAGACATAGTGGCCTACGGACATCTTGCCGATGCCTTTATAGCATGCCTACTCTCAGCCATAACGTGTGGCATCGTAGGTAGCTATGTCGTGGCACGTCGCATGGTGTTTCTCAGCGGTGGCATCACACATGCCTCGTTCGGCGGCCTGGGTCTGGCTATATATGCGGGCTTTAATCCCCTTATCGGAGCACTCCTATTCGCATCGGTGGCATCGGTGGGTGTGGAGTTCGCATCGCGTCGTGGTCGCATAAGAGAGGACTCGGCAATAGGCATCATCTGGTCGGTTGGCATGGCACTCGGCGCGCTATTCATGTCGCTGACACCGGGCTACGCCGTTGAGCTTCCGAGCTACCTCTTTGGTAGCATCTCGCTTGTTGACAACGCAGACATCAAGTGGCTCGCGTTGCTCATGGTGTTTGTGGTAAGCGGTGCGCTACTTTGGGGGCGTAAGATAATGTATATAACATTCGACGAGGAGTATGCCCGCAGTCAGGGACTCCCCGTAACACCCATAGCATACGCAATGTCGGTGGTGGTGGCCATAACCATAGTCCTTTCGATTAAGGTTATGGGCATCGTACTACTCATGTCGTTGGTTACGATACCTACAGTCGTAGCAAACACCCTCACAAAGGACTACCGCCTTATAACACTACTCGCCGTAGTTGTCGCCCTTGTGTGCAACATGGTGGGATTTATAATGAGTTACGAGATAACACTACCCAATGGTGGAGGCATACCAACGGGCAGTTGTATAATATTCCTGCTCTCGGTGTCGTTACTCCTTGTAAAACTCTTCGACATAGTACGTCGCAGAGCAAATAAGAGCACGACACGAGCATAGACCGTGGAGATTAGATATATGAAGAACAGCAATAGCACCATACTCTCGCTTTTGGCGTTACCACTGCTCGGATGGTTCACCCATCTCGCAGCAGCAAAGCTCTTCGACCTCATGGATTGGTCGTGGGGAGTTATCACCATACCCATGTGGATAGCCATCGTGCTTGTCATCATCTCGATGTTGATGACTCGCGTACACCGCCTCGTCATCAAGGCCTACATAGGTCCGCTGGCGGCGACATTCTTCATCGTACTCTTTATCCTCATGATGAACTTCGTATGGCGATACATCGACGAGCTGACGGGTAAGGGTCTTGACTTCTTCACCATAGCCGAACTTGTGGTGTGTGCTACAGCAAACATGATTCCCCTGGGTCTGCCACTTGCCCTGCTACTATCATCCATCATGGCACTTGGCAACCTTGGTGAGCACTACGAGTTGCTCGCGATGAAGTCTTCTGGCATGTCCATCATGCGCATACTGCAACCACTCATCATCATCGTGGGTCTCATCTCGATATTCAGTTTCTATCTGACAAACAATATCGTGCCCGCAGCGAACAAGCGCATGTACGACATCCTCTTCGACATACGCGAGCAGCGCCAGGAGCTACAATTCCAGGATGGCATGTTCTTCAACGGTCTGCCCGACATGAGCATTCGTGTTGAGCATCAAGACCAGAAGACCAAGGATCTAAGCGACGTGCTCATATTCGACACGCGTAGCAGCAACGGCGACATGACTACAACAGTTGCCGAATCGGGACATATTCGCATGTCGGACGACAAGGGCTATCTCTACGTTACGCTACACAACGGACGTACATACGAGCATACGCGCAACAGCCAGTGGTACGACAAGAATAGCATCCGCATACACGAATTCACACGTCAGGATGCTACCATACCCATCGACAAGGTGTCGGCACCCGATGGCGATATGTCGCGCGAATTCTCGGAGTCTAACACACGCGATATGAGCGGTTTGGAGGAGCTTATGGACTCGTTGCAGTTGCAGATTGAGCACTACAACGTGATGAGCCTTACGCCCACGGTTAAGCGCCAGATATTTGTGCGCGATACGACTATCTTCCCCGATGATAGCCTTCACATAGACCGCACGGCATTCAAACCCATAAACTTCTACGACTCAATCGAAAACCTCCCCATCCGTCAGCGTGCGAAGGTCTTCCAGACGGCCTACAACCAATCACGCTCGGCACAGGGTTCATACTCGTTCGATGAGCAGTCGTCGAAGATTCCGCTTACGCAGTACTATCGTTCGCTCAACGAGTGGCACCGCAAGCTCACACTCCCCGTATCCATACTCATCTTCTTTATGATTGGTGCACCGTTGGGTGCCATCATCCGTAAGGGTGGCTTAGGTTTACCCGCCGTAATCTCGGTTATCTTCTTCGTAATCTTCTATGTCATAAGTATTTGGGGTGAGAAGATGGCCAAGGAGGGTACATGGGATGCACTCTACGGCATGTGGTTGCCAATACCGATATTTATGCTCGTAGCTATATACCTTACGATAAAGGCCAAGAACGACTCATCGTTGCTCGACACCGACTGGTACGACGTGCGCATACGTCGCATGGCAAAGCGCATAAAGAGCCTATTTAAGCACTCGAAAAAGAATAAATAAACCGTAATAAACAGACTAACTATATGGATGCTAAGAGTTTGAGAATAGTATTTATGGGTACGCCCGAGTTCGCCTCTACCTCGCTTAAGCGATTGGTCGCAGAGGGCTACAACATCGTTGCCGTAGTGACCACTCCCGACAAGCCCGCAGGCCGTGGACAGAAGGTACACGAGAGCGATGTAAAGGTTACGGCGCGCGAGTTGGGACTCCCCATTCTCCAGCCCGAGAAGTTGCGCGACGAGGCATTCCTCGCAGCACTTAAGGAGCTAAACCCCGACCTCGGCATCGTAATCGCCTTCCGTATGCTCCCCGAGGTTGTGTGGGCCATGCCCCGCCTCGGCACATTCAACCTCCACGCCTCGCTTCTACCCCAATACCGAGGTGCTGCGCCCATTAACTGGGCAATCATAAATGGCGAGAAGGTGACAGGCGTAACCACATTCTTGCTCAACCACGAGATTGACAAGGGTGCAATCATCGAGCAGGAGCGCACTGAAATACTCCCCGAGGATAACATCGGCACGCTATACGACCGACTTATGGAGATAGGTTCACACCTCGTGACACGCACCGTGGATAAGCTTGCCGAGGGCAACTATACCACCATTGAGCAGATGCACATCGACGAGGCGACACTCAAACCCGCACCCAAGATTTTCAAGGAGGATGGTCGCATAGATTGGAGCCGTAACGCCGAGGACATCCATAACCTTGTGCGTGGTCTATCACCCTACCCTGCTGCGTGGACACCTATATATAAAGATGGTGCGGAGTGTGGCTCAGCAAAGGTCTTCACCACACGCTTCGAGCTTTGCAACCACAACGCTACACCTGGCACACTCAAGACTGATGGCCGCACCCATCTTGCTGTGGCGGCAGCAGATGGTTGGGTATATATCGAGGAGATGCAGATGGCGGGTAAGCGACGCATGGCAATCAAGGATATGTTGCTTGGCTGGCGACTCTCGAACGAAGTATTTCAGGAGTAATTTGCGATTTTATACTAAAGAGACATCGATTCAGAGAACACCCAATGGTGTTCTCTTTTCTTTTTTACCGCCTTACCATGCGTTAGAGAACAGAAGAACAGAGCCTCAAAAGTGGCCATCAAATTCGCCACCCATAAAACGCCCAAGTAAAAAAACTTGCATATTGCATAAAGTCGTTATTATTTACTGAATATCAACGATATGTAATTAGAAAATATGCAAACACACCACAAATTTCGACTAATTTCGTCCTTGTTGAAAGGGGCTTATTCGTATTATATATATAGGGCACTTTGTAAAGTCGTCATCCAAAACAGTGTGGATGGAGGTAGAAAAGTGTATAATGTTTAACCTATAAAATTTAACTATTATGAAGCAGTTTTCACAGGACAAGGTCACAATCCGTATTCGTGTCAAGCGAGCAAGTGTAGAGTCTATGCGCTCGCAACCGTTACACACATCGCAGCGAGAGGTAGAGGCAACGGACAAGTATGCAGATTTTGAGTATTGTGCAACTCTCACTCCGGAGCTATACGCCAAGCTATTGTCATATGGTAGCAGCGTGGAGGTATTAGCACCAAATGAAGCAAGGCTCGAAATGTATAAT
>JAZRAT010000101.1:0-2403 GCA_045634725.1 Alistipes sp.
ACCTTGCACAATGGGCACTTCTCAGGTGCCTCGTTACCCTCGTGAATATATCCGCATACTGAACAAATAAACTTCTTTGCCATAATCTTATTAGTTTTAGGTGTTAATAATTTTTATATCTTTTTTTATTGGTTTTCTTTCCGTTTCCGAGTGCAAATATAAGGGCATTTTTTTAATCTACAATAGATTTTCCTTAATGATTTCTTATAGGCCTATAAGGCGCGCTTATATATGCTGATTATCAGGCTATTTCTTGCGTGCGCCGATTGCGAGAATCACACCGAGTGCCACGCCCAACAACGCTGCGAAGAGCACACGATACTCTGCGGGGAGCATGAAGGTGATGGTGTGAGCCGGATACCAGAAGAGCGGTATGGTCTTCTTAAAGATAAATCCCCATTGACGTTCCCAGTTGAGGGTCGAGATAAGGCGACGCATGGGAATGGGTGTGATGAGCGCCTTGAGCGAGCCACCGCACTCTGCGATGTGTGTGTCGGTAATCTTGTGGAAGGTCATGAAGACGGGAGCGAAGAAGGTGTTCATCATGACAGAGATTGAGAGTGCCACGACGAACTTACCCCATGAGAGGCTCTCTGCGCCGAATGCCATGACGAGTGACTCGCCACCCATCTTTGCGATAAAGCCAGGGATACCTATAGAGAATACGGTCATCGCCATAGAGATAACCACGCCGAGCAGACCCCAAACAACCATGCGGGGTACTACGCCGAATGTGGGTGTTGTGTAGTTGCCTGTCGATATGCGACAGCCGAGCATTTCGCCGAGTGTTGCGAGGATACCGAACTTGAGGAATGCCATAACCATGGGGTGGTTAGCATTGAAGTCGGTGTACCATGCGTATGCTGGCTCGAAGAGGAAGAAGGGCAGAAATATCGCCAACATCACAATGGCGAAGTAGAGGTCTTGACGTTTCATTTATTAGTGTTTGTTAGGTTAAACTCAAGCAAAGATATAAAAAATATATAAAAATATAAAATGTATAGCGAATTTTGTTGCACCGACGAGGGGCGCAGTCGGGGCTATAACTCTGCGCTGTACTCCCTGCCGAAGCGGTCGGTGGCGGTTATTGTTATTTCGCTATTTTTTGATGAGGGCTTGCAACGGAAGTAGTGGCGGTGTGGGCGTGCTGAGCGGTATAGACGACGCATATATTTCTTGCGGTAGTCTGCCTCATTCTCAACGTAGTACATATAGTCGGGGTCGAGAATCTCTATCTGCTCCATCGCTCCCATGTCGATGCCATTCTCGCTCCACGAAAGTTGCCATTTCTTGTCCCAGCCAACAACCTTAACCACGACATACTCCTCGTGTCCCTCTACGCGACCCATGGGGTAGGTTATAAGCGCTTCGTCGGCGCTCTTGCCGAGGATGCGGTGGTGCCACATCCACTCGCCATCGCGCTCCTCGATGCAGAATACGCCGAGGGGTGTACCATCCGAGCAGATGGGTGCGAACCATAGGTTGCCGTTGACCTGCGCCACGCTGTGCTCGATGATGTCGGGCGTGTGGTCGGCGGTGAAGTGGCGGTGGCCATGACCCGTTATAAAGTCTATTTTGCGCTCTCCGATGATGCGCACGATGGGCTTGGCATAGGGTATGAATCCACCCGTGCGGTGACTCGTTGCGGGGGCGTGCATGCATACTGCAACGTGTTCAATGTCAGCGTGGTTGTCCATAACCTCGGCGAGCCATATAAGTTGGTCGGCATCGACCTTGAGGTCGTAGTCATCCTTCGAGGTGTAGTCTATGTTGTCGAGTGTCACGAAGAGCGTCTCGCCAAGCATAAAGGCCTGATTGCGACTGCCGAACGCATCGACATAAGCCTGCTCTGCACGAGGCTGGTTGTCTTTGTAGCGTTTGTTGTGGTCGTGGTTGCCAATCACGGCGTAGAGGGGTACGCCAAGAGCCTCGAAGTCGGCCTTCACGCGGGGCAGAAACTCCATGGTGTCCCACACGACATCGCCCGTGAGGAGTATGGCGGTGGGGTAGCCCGTGGCCTTGTACTCTTCGACGATGGTGGCAATTTGGGGTATTATCTCTCGCTCGAGGTGTGTTATCTGCTGCTCGGTTTGTGGCTGTGGGTCGCCCACGACGATAAGGTTGAAGCCACTCTGCTGTGCCACGGCGCTTGTGATGCCTAAGAGTAAGGCAATCAGCGTGGTAGCGAATATTCTCGAAATTCTCATTTTTATGGTTGTTAGTTTAGGTTCGCTTTGCAAATATACAAAAATTCTTCTATCGCAAAAATTCGCGCGCGTGTGAACATATTTATTAGAAATATTTTACTACCTTTGTCGAGTTATGGAGAATTTTGTAGTATCAGCACGCAAGTATCGTCCCGCAACCTTCGCTTCGGTTGTCGGACAGCGTCATATAACATCA
>JAZRAT010000102.1:0-10439 GCA_045634725.1 Alistipes sp.
AGCAACACGCGCTTACCGAACTGCTGTAGCTCTTTGCCCAAATTGCCGAGTTGGTTCTCACCAAAATATACCTTTGTGGGGATGTTATAGATAAATGAGTTCATAGTCTGATAGTTTTTGTTAATAAATATATGTACTGAATGCAAAGATAGGATTTTTTTTATATCTTTGCAACGCATTTTGCATATAACCGATTCAGTTCATTAGACTATGTTGAGTAGAAGATTGCTCCGAGTGAAGGTCGCTAAGAGCCTTTACGCACATCTTAAATCAGGCTCCGACAACCTTAAGGCCTCGGAGAAGAACCTCGTTGAATCCATTGATAAAGCATACGACCTCTATTTCCAGATGATGTCTCTTATCGTGGAGGTATCGCGCTATGCAGAGAACCGTCAGGAGTTGGCGAAGCAGAAGAAGCTCGCAACGTATGAGGATCTCAACCCCAATCGTCGCTTCGTGGATAACCCCATCATTGCACTCATCGCTAACAGCGACTCTGTGAACGATGTGCTCGCATCGCGCAAGCTCTCGTGGGCTAACCACTTCGACACGGTGAAGGATGTATACAACCGCATGGTTGAGGCGGAGTTCTACACCAAGTATATGGCTCTTCCCACTGCGTCGTTCAACGATGACCGTCGCTTCGTTGAGGATTTCTACATCTGGCTCGAGGAGGATGACGCTATGTTGGAGGTGTTGAACGAGATGTCGCTCTTGTGGTGTGACGACTATGGCTTTGCCCTCTACATGGCATTGCGCACCGTGCAGAACACCAAGCAGAGCCACGATGTGCTCCGCGTGTTGCCCAAGTTCAAGAGCGACGAGGACCTCGACTTCGCACGCACACTCTTCATCAAGTCGTTGGTGCAGTATGAGGACAACCAGGAGATCGTTGACCGCTACACCCAGAACTGGGATGTCGAGCGCGTGGTGTTCATGGATAACCTCATCCTCTCTATCGCCATTACGGAGTTGGTTGTATTCGACTCTATCCCCGTTAAGGTTACGCTCGACGAGTGGATTGACATTGCGAAGTACTACTCATCACCCGCAAGTAGCACCTTCGTAAACGGCGTCTTGGATAAGGTAGTTGCGGACCTCACTGCCGAGGGTCGCATCGCAAAGAGTGGCCGCGGACTCCTATAATCGTACACTACGATGCACGCCTTCGGTCGCATAATAGCCCTTGTGGCACTCGTTTTGTTTCTCTTTGCCTGTGGTGCTAAGCCGACAAAGAGTAGCGCAGAGGATGTGGCGTGTGAGACGGCGCCCGAGGTGCTCAGGGCGGAACTTGCCGAGGGATATACCGCAGAGGTGTTGGCGGAGTTTGGCGTTGTTGAGCCTCGCTCCGTGGTTGAGATGCCCATACGCGTCAAGAACAACACCGACGAGCCTATCGTGCTTCTCGACTACTCGACAACCTGCCGATGCACAACGCTCGCGTTGCCACGCACGGCAATAGAGGCGGGTGGCGAGTGTGAGGTGGTGCTGACGTTCGACTCGCGTGGCGAGTGGGGTGGCGTGGGTAACTTCCTCGAGGTGGCGACATCGAATCCCGAGTGTGGCTTTGTGGTGTGGATGTCTGCCATGGTGGAGTAGCCGTAGTGACTAAGAATTTGGCAAAGAGGAGCGAATATTTTGGTAATCTGAGAATTATTCCTACCTTTGCAGATGTGCTAAAAATGTGCAAACAACTAATAAATTAAATAATTACAATTATGAATTTGCTTTTTATTCAGAATGAGAACGCTGAGCAGGAGGTAGTTGCTATCTCTGAGACTCCCGAGGCTGGCGTTGAGGGTGCCCCCGCTGTGGAGGAGACAGTTGCTGAGGAGACAGTAGCTGAGGAGGTTGCACCAGAGCCCACTTTCATGCAGCAGTATGGTATGTGGTTCTTGATTCTTGGTATGATCGTTATCATGTACCTCTTCATGTGGCGTCCCGAGCAGAAGCGTCGTAAGCAGATGCAGCAGTTCCGCGATGGCCTTAAGAAGGGTGACAAGATTATCACTGCAGGTGGTATCTACGGTGTTATCAAGGAGGTACACCCCACATCATTGCTCATCGAGGTTGACAGCAACGTAACACTTCGCATCGACAAGAATATGGTTGTTGGTGATCCTGCACAGGGCATCCAGCAGTAATCTTCTTTCTTGTGATAGTGGCGCTACTGCGGCACTTCAATCAAAATGGCGAATGAGAAATACTTCGAGTATGTCTCATCCGCCATTTCTCATGTCAGCACCACATTAGCACTACTCTGACAAGAAAGAGGTTGTGATAGTGGCGCTACTGCGACACTTCAATAAAAAAAGCCTGAATGGATAATTCCACTCAGGCTTTTTTTGTGTCTCATGCTCAAGGCGCGAGTAGGCGATGCTCCTATAAGTTTAGCTTGTCGAAAAACTCGAAGAAGCGCTCCTTGTAGTTCTCACCCAAGGGGATATACTCGCCATTGTCAAGGAAGATGCGTCCCTTGGTGTAGCTCGCTATGCGCTTGACGTTGACGATGTAGGAGCGGTGCACGCGCAAGAAACTATCCGCGGGTAGCGTGGTCTCCATGTTCTTGAGGCGGAAGAGGGTGGTGATGGTGGAACTGCCCTCAATGTGTAGGCGCACATACTCGCCCGCACTCTCTAGATATACGATGTCGGCGACCTTC
The DNA here is from genome assembly GCA_045634725.1 of Alistipes sp. Lineage (GTDB taxonomy): Bacteria > Bacteroidota > Bacteroidia > Bacteroidales > Rikenellaceae > Alistipes. Next base: position 2,663 of record JAZRAT010000102.1, read on the forward strand.
ACGAGCTGTGTCTTGTAGTCGGCCTTTACCGATATAACCTCCTTATCTGTTGTCTCTGCCTCGTTCTGCGCTATGGCACTCTCGGCGGCATGGCAGCGCTCCACAAGGTCGACAAGCGAGATTACCTTCTGCGTAGCCTTCATAAACTCCTCATACGAGAATGGCTTCAGGAGGTAGTCTATGGCGTTTAGCTTGAAGCCCTCGAGTGCGAACTCGGGGTGTGCTGTGGTGAATATGATGTAGTGTCCCGCGTCTATGCTACGCACAAACTCCAGACCGTTCATATCGGGCATGTTGATATCCACAAAGAGCAAATCGGCATGGGTTGTTTTAAGCACCTCTTGCGCCTCCATGGCACTTCGGCACACGGCAACCAACTCGAGTTGTTCGGTGCGCTCTATGTAGCTCTTTATCTTTCGAAGAGCCATAGGCTCATCATCAATGGCGATGCATCTTACCATAATATCAGTAGGTGTTAGAAATGTTTATTAATGGGTATTACAAGCTCAACGATATACTTGTCGTTGCTCGTGCTGTCGGTGGTGAGTGTGTATCTCTTGCCGAAGAGCAGGTCGAGGCGCTTGGTTATGTTGTTCAGTCCGATGCCACTATGCTCCGTGGTGCTTGCCGAGTGGCGACTGTTGGATACCACGCATGTGAGGGTCTCCCTGTCCACTGCGATGTGGATGTCGATGTATGACTCCTTGTTGTAGCTGATGCCGTGCTTGAAGGCGTTCTCCACCAACACGATAAGCAACAACGGGGGCATTGTCACCTTGCGACAGGTGTTCAGGTCGGGAGTCTCTATCGTAATCTTAACATCGTCGATGTAGCGTATGCGCATCAGCTCTATGTAGTTATGCAGAAACTCTACCTCCTTATCCAGCGACGTGTGGCTACCGCTCGAGTCGTAGAGCACATGGCGTAGCATGCGTGACAGCTCCATGACGCTATGCTTGGCGAGCTCCGTGTCGAAGTCTATCATCGCGTGGATGTTGTTGAGCGTGTTCATCAAGAAGTGGGGGTTTATCTGATATTTCAGATACTGCATCTCGTTCTCGATGCTCTGCTTCTCGAGTGCCGTCATTCGCTGTTCGGTCTCCAGGGTGCGGTAGTAGAGCTTAATCATGGAGTTGGCACCCGCCATCAGCACGCCGATGATAACGTTCCAATACCACTCCAACTCGGTGAACGAGGCCTTGTCGCTCAAGTCTGCGTCGCTCTGCCAATACTGGAAGTCGCAAATCTCGATGGTGCCGAATATGGCGAATATCATAGCAAGAAGCAACAGGCTGTATGCTATGTATCGGTGGCGTAGCAGGAGGCGTGGCGCGAGAAGGGTGGTGTTTACCATGAAGATGACGAAGTATGGGGCGATTTTACCCCACGAGATAATCACCTTTCCGAAGTTTACGAACGCTTCGCTCATCAGGTGAGCATTCATAAACGGAATAAGGAATATGGCTACCCACACGAGTGTGTATAGCATATTCTCACCAAGTCGCCAATATCTAACAGTCTTCATATTGCAAATGTAATAATTTAGAAGAACAAATCAAAATAAAGACTCTATTATTAAACCGAATAGTTGAATTATTAAATAAAAGATGTTAACTTTGTAAGGATTTGTGGTGGTCACTGTGCCACACTTTTTTGGTTTATAACATAATCGAGCCGTCATATGCTTCGGCTTGTTTTGCTTTTCTATATTATGTTGAAGGGATTGCTTTTTGATATGGACGGTGTGCTTGTCAACAACCTTGAGGTGCACCGCGAGGCCTTTGCCGAGTTCTTCCGCCGCTATGGTGTGGAGCGCACGTTCGACGAGCTGAGTCGCGTATTCGGCAAGGGTAACGATGATATTATGGGTGAGCTTATGCCCCGCGAGGTCGTTGAGCGTGTCGGCATCCGCGAACTTGGCAACGAGAAGGAGGCCATCTATCGCGAGATATACGCTCCTACGATTGTGCCACAGCCAGGCTTACTGGAGTTCCTCGCCGAGAGTGAGCGCGAGGGTCTGCATGCTGCCGTGGGCTCTTCGGGCTATAGGGCGAATGTCGATTTCGTGCTGGATAAGTGCAACATACGTCGCTACTTTATGGCGGCAGTTGCGGGAGACGAGGTTACGCGTTGCAAGCCCGACCCCGAGATATATCTCACTGCGGCTGCTAAGTTGGGTCTCGAGCCCCATGAGTGCGTGGTGTTTGAGGATGCCGAGGCGGGCATCGAGTCTGCCAAGCGCGCGGGCATCAAGGTTGTAGCCCTTGCCACGACCTTCGATAGGGAGTTCTTGAGCCACACCGAGGCCGATGTCATCGTTGACGACTTCCGCGATGTGACGGTAGAGATGTTGCGCGAGCTTGTTGAGGGTTAAATCCTGTTTAGGAGCTTCGTGATTACGGGTATGCGTATCATGAGGTCGAAGAGTCGTGCGGGGATGATGGAGCATACCACGACCACGAACTTGGTGAATAGTCCGGGTATGAGGCGCCTTCTGCCACGCATCATGGCGCGTGTGCCACGTCGTGCTATGGTCTCTGCGCGGTGCATGACGCCGAGGCGCACAAACCACTTGCGCCACGAGGGCTTGAGGTTATAGAGAGGTGTGTCTACCGCACCTGGGAATACGGCCGTGACGCTCACGCCGTGGCGGTGTAGTTCGTACCATAGCGCAAAGGCAAGGCTCTTGATGTAGGACTTCGTTGCGCTGTAGTGCGTGATGGTAGGGTAGGGTAACCACGCTGTAGATGAGGACATTAGGAGTATGCGACCCGCTTTGCGCTCCTTCATCGCCTCGCCAAAGTAACGGCATAGGAGTGTCGTTGTTGTGCAGTGCAGACCTACGATTGTCTCAAGGCGTTTGGGCTCGGTGCGTGTGAGCGTTGAGAAGAGCAACATGCCGGCATTGCAGATGAGGATGTCTACCTGCCAGCCCTCCGCCATGCACCTGTCGAAGATGCTCTTTGCGGCATCGGGTTGAGAGAGGTCTGCGTAGATGTGGTGCGCCGAGATGTTGTATGCCGCGCATAGCTCTGCGGTGACCGCCTCCAACTCCTTGAGCTGGTTGCTTACGGCTATGATGTTGTAGCCGCGCTTTGCCAACTCGTGGGCGTAGCAGCGACCGATGCCTGAGGATGCTCCTGTGATTAATGCGTAGTTCATACCACAAAGATACAACTTTTTAAGCAATGGCAAAAAAGATAGAGAAGACAAATGCTGCCCGCTTGTTGGATAGGGCGAAGATAGCGTATGACCTTGTGCCCTACACGGTGGATGAGGATAACCTTGCGGCTACGCATGTCGCCGAGGAGCTGGGTGAGGATATAGCCACGGTCTTCAAGACATTGGTGCTGCGTGGTGATAGGGCGGGTCTCTTTGTCTGCGTCATCCCTGGCGATAAGGAGGTGGACCTCAAGGCTGCGGCGCGCGTCTCGGGAAACAAGAAGGCCGACCTCATACCCATGAAGGAGTTGTTGCCCACAACGGGATACATCCGTGGTGGTTGCTCGCCCATAGGCATGAAGAAGCCACTGCCGACATTCATTCACTCCACCTGCCTCGACCATGAGCGCATATACATAAGTGCGGGAGTGCGTGGCCTGCAGATTGCCATCGCCCCGAGTGACCTCGTCGCCTATGTCGGTGCCACGGTGACTGATCTCGTATAACAACAAGGGGATACCCAATAGCGGATATCCCTTTTGTTGTCTTTATGATACATTGGCTACTTAGCCTCCGACTCGCAGTAGACACAGCGCACGATGCCCTCCGAGTGCTCGAAGCGGGGGCGTACGGGCTCCAAGTTAGAGATGCAGAGTGGATTAGGACACTTGCACTCCATAGCCTCGCCACCATGGTCGAATGTGCGGCTTGCGTCGTTCTGCCACTCCAAGAGCTTCACGATGAGCGCCATACGCACGAACTTACCATTCTCCACCTGGCGGAAGTATGCCGCGCGTGGGTCGTCGTCTACGTCGATAGCAATCTCGTTGACACGGGGTAGTGGGTGCAAGACTGCCATGTGCTCCTTTGCGCCACGCATCTTCGCGGCATCAAGCACGAAGCAATCCTTAACTCGCTCATACTCATCCAAGTCCGTAAAGCGCTCCTGCTGTACGCGCGTCATGTAGAGGATGTCTACCTCGCCAATTACGCTCTCTATGTCCGCAACCTCGCGGTACTCGATGCCGTTGCGGTCGCACACATCGCGCTTGATGTAGTCGGGCAATGCCAACTCTGGGGGCGCGATAAGGATGAACTTGGTGTTGGCATAGCGTGTCATCGCCTTGATGAGCGAGTGTACGGTACGGCCATACTTGAGGTCACCAACCAAACCGATGGTGAGGTTATCGAGGCGGCCCAACTCACGCTTGATGGTGAGAAGGTCGGTCATCGTCTGCGTGGGGTGGCTGTGTGAGCCGTCGCCAGCATTGATGATGGGTGTGCGCGACACCTCGGTTGCAGCGAGGGGTGCACCCTCCACCTTATGGCGCATGGCGATGATGTCGGCAAAGCAGTTCATAACCCTCACGGTGTCCTGCACGGTCTCACCCTTCGATACTGACGATGACTTGGCATCGGCAAATCCCAAGACATTACCGCCAAGCTCCATCATTGCTGCGGTGAAGCTGAGGCGTGTGCGTGTGCTTGGCTCGTAGAATAGCGTAGCGAGCTTCTTGCCGCGGCACACCTCGCTATACTTCGCGCGGTTGGCGATGATATCCTCGGCGAGGGCGATGATCTCGGCAATCTCCTGTACCGAAAGGTCGGTAGGGTCAATCAGATGCTTCATGGATGTGTATAACGTATTATGGTTGAATTACTTAATCCAGCTCTCGTCCGATGGGTTATTGCGGAACTTAAGGATGCGCTCCTTGTCCTCGGCCTTGATGTAACCCTCCTCTGCTGCTACCTCCACGAGTGCGTCGAGGTTAGAGAGTGAGTAGTTCTTAGCCTCGGCAGCAGCCAAGCGGTCCAAGCCCTTCTGCATGCCGTAAGTGAAGATGCTCACGATACCCAATACATCGGCACCAGCGTTGCGCAAAGCCTCGACTACCTCGATGCAGCTACCTGCAGTAGAGATAAGGTCCTCGACAACAACAACCTTCTGGCCAGCCTCGAGCTTACCCTCGATCTGGTTGCCACGGCCGTGGTCCTTAGAGCCTGAGCGAACATAACCCATAGGGAGGTTGAGGATGGTAGCGGTGATAGCAGCGTGTGCGATACCTGCGGTTGATGTACCCATCAAAACCTCTACCTCGGGGTAGTGCTTGCGGATGAGCTCTGCGAGACCCTCCTCGACGTGGTTACGCACCTCGGGAGCTGTGAGTGTTAGACGGTTGTCGCAGTAGATGGGGCTCTTGATGCCACTTGCCCATGTGAAGGGCTGCTCGGGGCGCAAGAATACTGCACCAATTGAAAGCAAATCTTTCGCAATCTTCTTTTCCATAGTCTATTTTATTTTTAATTCGTTCGGTTAATTATGTTAACTTTATGCCTCGGCAAACTCCTTCATGCAACGCTCGTATGCGGCAACGGGGTCGTCAGCAGCAGTGATAGGGCGGCCTACGACGATGAAGTCGGAGCCAATCTCGCGAGCACGCTCGGGAGTAGTTACGCGCACCTGGTCGCCAACATCGCCATCAGCGAAGCGTACGCCTGGGGTTACGGTCATGAACTCCTTGCCACATGCCTCCTTAACCATCGCAGCCTCAAGGGGTGAGCATACTACGCCATCCAAGCCCGCAGCCTTAGCGTTCTCGGCATACTTAACGATGGTGTCGTTGATTGATGCGCCAATCAAGAGCTCCTTCTGCATGCGCTCCTCCGATGTTGAGGTGAGCTGTGTCACGGCGATAAGCAAGGGGCGTGTGCCATCCTCGCGTGTGAGACCCTCGATAGCGGCCTTCATCATATCTACAGTACCCGCTGCGTGTACGTTGGTCATATCTACGTCGAGGTTACGAAGCACCGACATAGCCTTCTTTACGGTGTTAGTAATGTCGTGCAACTTGAGGTCGAGGAAGATGCGGTGACCACGCTCCTTGATGGTGCGCACGATCTCGGGACCCTCGGCATAGAAGAGCTCCATGCCAATCTTCACGAAGGGCTTACGGCCTGTGAACTTATCCAAAAAGTTGAGTGTCTGCTCCTTGCTGCTGAAATCGCAAGCAATAATTACATCACGCTTACTCATAATTTCTCTCTATAGTTTTAGGTTTTTTACTTAACAATGCCTATGATGTCGCTCAGGCGCTCGATGCCGAGGCGCTCCATCTCTTTGGGCAATGCCTCGATAATCTCCTTTGCGGCATAGGGGTTCTTGAGGTTGGCAGCACCCACCTGTACGGCTGTGGCACCCGCCATCATCATCTCGATAACGTCCGACGCAGAGCTTACGCCACCGCAACCCATAACGGGGATGTTGCAGGCGTTAGCCACCTGATATACCATGCGCACAGCAACGGGGAAGATAGCGTCACCCGAGAAACCACCCATCTTATTAGCGATGACGGGCTTGCGACGCATGGTGTCGATGCGCATGCCCAAGAGTGTGTTAATCAAGCAGATACCGTCAGCACCCGCCTCCTCGCACGCCTTGGCAATAGCAACGATATCGGTTACGTTGGGGCTGAGCTTGATGAATACGGGCTTCGTGGTAACGGCCTTGACACGGCGTGTAACCTCGGCCGCCGACTCGGGCTGTGTACCGAAGCTCATACCGCCATTATGCACATTGGGGCACGATACGTTGACCTCGATAATCTCCACCTGCTCCTCCTTGTCAATCTTGGCGCAGCACTCCTCATACTCCTCCAACGAGAAGCCACTGATGTTGGCAACGATGGGGTTATGGAAGATGGTGCGGAGGTGGGGTAGCTCCTCGGCGATGACCTGGTCGATGCCGGGGTTCTGCAAGCCTACGGAGTTGATAAGACCCGAGGTGCACTCCGCGATGCGGGGTGTGGGGTTACCAAAGCGGGCGTCGCGTGTAGTACCCTTGAATGATATCGCACCGAGGCAGTCCAAGTCGTAGTACTCCGCGAACTCACGGCCGAAGCCGAAGGTTCCTGATGCGGGAATTACGGGGTTGATGAGCTTCACACCGCAAAGCTCAACAGATGTGTCAAAGTGCTTTACCATATAATCTCCTCTCTTTTAAGTACGGGACCATCCTTGCAGATACGCTTGTTGCCATACTTGGTCTTGCAGGTGCAACCCATGCAAGCACCAAAGCCACAACCCATGCGCTCCTCGAAGCTGAACTCCGCGGGCACATCTGTAGCGTCGTACAGAGCCTTGAGCATGGGCAATGGACCACATGTGTATAGGTAGTCGAACTCGATGCCCCCCTCGCGAATGGCGTCGGTCACGAAACCCTTGATGCCCATAGAGCCATCTGCTGTAGCAACATATACATCCACGCCCAACGCCTTGAACTCCTCTGCATAGAAGACCTCGCTTGCGGTGTTGAAGCCCAACACCACGCGGGGCTGCTTGCCCTCGCTCTTGAGGCGCTTGCAGAGGTTATACATGGGGGGTACGCCCACGCCACCACCAACAAGCAAGGGACGCTGTGCGTTGTTGTCAGTAGCAAAGCCGTTGCCCAAGCCTGTGAGGATGTCGAGCTGTGTGCCCGCAGCCATCTGACGCATCTGCTCCGTACCGCGACCCACTACCTTATATATAATGGTAAGCGTGGTGTCGTTGTAGTCGCACACCGAGATGGGGCGGCGCAAGAACTTGCCCTCGAGCTCGATGTTGACGAACTGACCCG
>JAZRAT010000103.1:0-25719 GCA_045634725.1 Alistipes sp.
CGACGGTGACTTCGGTCAGCTCATGGAGCTCGCTGGCAAGTACGCTACAATGAACGTACGCGCTAACGCAGATACTCCTCGCGACGCTGAGCAGGCATTCGCATTTGGTGCACAGGGTATCGGTCTCTGCCGTACAGAGCACATGTTCTTCGAGGGCGACCGTATCAAGGCTATCCGCGAGATGATCCTTTCAGACGATGAGGATGGTCGTCGTGTAGCGTTGTCTAAGCTTCTTCCTATGCAGCGTGGCGACTTCGAGGGCTTGTTCAAGGTTATGAACGGCTACCCCGTTATCGTACGTTTGCTCGATCCACCTTTGCACGAGTTCGCTCCTAACACAGAGAAGGATCAGCAGGATATGGCAGAGGCTATGGGTATCCCCGTAGAGAAGGTTAAGGCTAAGGTTGAGGCTTTGCACGAGGTTAACCCCATGTTGGGTCACCGTGGTTGCCGCCTTGGTAACACATACCCCGAGATTACAGAGATGCAGGCACGCGCTATCATCGAGGCTGCGATGAATGTTAAGGCTGCTGGCACACCTGTTAAGGTAGAGATCATGGTTCCATTGGTAGGTAACCACAAGGAGCTTCGCTACCAGAAGAACATCATCGACAAGACTGCTGAGGCAGTATTCGCAGAGCGTAACGACCGTATCGACTACCTCGTAGGTACAATGATCGAGGTTCCTCGTGCTGCTGTTACAGCTAACCAGATCGCTGAGGTTGCAGAGTTCTTCTCATTCGGTACAAACGACCTTACTCAGATGACTCTCGGTTTCTCTCGTGACGATATCGCTAAGTTCTTGCCTATCTACTTGGAGAAGAACATCCTCAAGAACGATCCTTTCAAGATCTTGGACCGCAACGGTGTTGGCCAGCTCGTACGCGAGGCTGTGTTCAAGGGCCGTACAACACGTCCAGACTTGAAGTGCGGTATCTGGGGTGAGCACGGCGGTGAGCCTTCATCAGTAGAGTTCTGCCACCACGCAGGTTTGAACTACGTAAGCTGCTCTCCATTCCGTGTGCCTATCGCACGTTTGGCTGCTGCACACGCTGCATTGAGCGTTAAGTAGTTTCGACGTTTCCAATAGCTCGAGGGGCTGTCCGACATTGTTCGCGACAGCCTCTTTTTTTATAATATAGGTATATGTAACCGATTCCTCTTTTGAGTTTATCTACCCCAATTATACAATTTGACCGCATATCTTATGGGTATTTATACTTATATATAGCATTGCAATATGCAAAATTGAACACTTTATGCGCATTAATTGAAATAAATTCGGTATATTTGTGCGATTATAGTCAAACTTCATTGACTATTTTTGAGGGTACGCAACCCCAAAAAGCGATACTCTCACAGCTATTAAACCAAACAGTAGCTCACACAATGGCTACACGAATGATTTAACGTATGAAGGAAAATCTACAAATTTTGGATCCCCTCGATCCCAATTTGGGCGCGGGAGAGATGACTCTTGTCAACATCATCTTGGCACTCGTAATGTTCGGTGTTGCTCTCGGCATCAAGCTCGACACATTCAAGGATGTATTCCGCTACCCCAAATCAATTATCGTCGGCTGTATGCTACAGTGGGTGGCACTTCCCCTTGTTACTCTCTGCGTGGCTTTGGCATTCAATTCGCTTATCACCCCCATGGTGGCGTTGGGTATGATTCTCGTTGCATCGTGCCCTGGTGGTAACATTTCAAACTTCATGTCGTCATACGCTCAGGGTAATATTGAGCTATCGGTATCGATGACTGCTGTTACCACAGCCTTTGCACCACTTATCACACCACTTAACTTCTGGCTCTACGGCACACTCTATTGCAACATCGTAAGCATCAACAACGAGATTCCCACTCTTGTCATCCCCTTCGGCGATATGTTCGAGCAGATCATGCTCTTGTTGGGTCTCCCCATCGTTGCAGGTATGGCATTCGCCCACTACTTCCCCAACGCTACAAAGCGCCTCTTGAAGCCCTCGCAGATACTCTCTATCATCCTCTTCATGGGCATGGTTGCAGTATCGTTCACAAAGGTTGTAACATCGCTTGGTGATAACACCACCGCAGGTATCGATGGCATGTCTATATTCATCGCGATTGTCCTCGCTTTTGTAGTTGTTATCGCACACAACATCACAGCACTCAGCACAGGTTATGGTGGTGGTACACTCTTCCGCTTGCCTAGGGCTGACCGTCGCTCAATGACCATCGAGGTAGGTATCCAGAACTCTGGCCTCGGCCTCATTCTCCTTTTCAACGACAAGATTTTCGACCCCGTAATCTGGGATAACAATGGCGGTATGGTATTCATCACTGCTATTTGGGGTGTATGGCATATCATTTCAGGTCTTATCACCGCATCTATCTTCCGTCGCACAAAACTCATCTAGCCATGGCTAAAGAGAAGAAGGTTCAAGACTACGACTTCATGTACGATTTTCTACGTTACTACGTAGATATCGTAATGAAGCTCTCCTACCGAAAGATTAAGTATGTAGGCAAGGAGTTTATACCAACGGATGGCGCCGTTATCCTTGCACCTAACCACACAAACGCACTTATGGATGCTATGGTCGTGCTCGGTATGGACCACAGCCCCAAGGTATTTGTTGCCCGTGCCGACATTTTCCGCAACCCCAAGATTGCCAAGATATTGAAATGGCTCAGAATCATGCCTATCATGCGTATGCGTGATGGTTATGAGGAGGTTAAGAAGAATAACGAGACTATCGAGCGCGCCGTTGACGTATTGCGTGATCGTGTTCCCTTCTGCATCTTCCCCGAGGGTACGCATCAGGCGAAATACTCGTCACTTCCATTGGCAAAGGGTATCTTCCGCATCGCATTCCAGGCACAGGAGCTTATGCCCGACATGCCTCTATACATTGTTCCCGTAGGCATTCGCTACGGCAGTTTCTTCCGTTTCCGCTCTACGGTACGCGTACAGATTGGTGAGCCTATCAACGTTGGTAGTTTCATTAAGCAGAATAGCGAGCTTACGCCCGCAGAGCAGATGACCGCCATGCGTGAACTCCTCACCGAGCGCATCCATAACTCCATCTTCTACATCCCCAACGACGAGGACTACGAGGCTATGTATGAGATATGTGCTACGGTTGTTAAGCACCAGACCAAGAACTGCAAGTTTGTTGTCGATGGCAAGCGCCTTCGTGGCATGGATGCATACTTCGAGGCAAACAACCGTACAGTGCGTGAGGTTATGCGCCTCAAGGAGTCAAATCCCGAGGTGGCAGCAGAACTATTGCGTTTGGGCAAGGAGGCATATGATGAGCGTACCTCGCAGTCTATCAGCCTCAAGTCGGTAGCAACGAAGAATGGTCTTGCATCGCGCATCATGCAGATGTTCTTCTTCATACTGAAGCTCCCATACACACTTCCCGCATCTATCCTCACGCTGCCCATGGTGGCTGTTGTGAAGTTCTTGTTCACCAAGATTAAGGACTATGCCTTCCGCAACTCTATACGCTTTGTAATCAACCTTGTGTTGTGGCCAATCTTGATGATTATCTACTCGGCAATTGCGTATAGCCTTCTACCCTGGGAGTGGGCTCTACCCATCACGTTGGCATTACTCCCTGCACCTATCGTAGCACAGGAGACATGGCGCATGTTGCGACTCTTCAAGTCGGACATTAAGCTTCAGTGCAACAAGCCTTTGCGCGAGAAATACAAGAGAATTAGGACTCTATTCATCAAAAAACGATAACTATGATTAAGAGACTTACTACATTGGCAATCGCAATGCTTGCATCGGTGAGCCTATATGCTCAGGTTGACGAAGTTGCAACCGAGGCTACGGAGACAGATAAGAAGGAGATTGTCAAAACAGGCTACAACTATGGCCCACTCCCCGCTGTGGCATTCGATGCAGATAAGGGCTTCCAGCTCGGCGCTCTGTTGAACATCTACGACTTTGGCGATGGTTCAACATACCCCAATACACGCCAGCAGTGGTACTTCGAGGCTTCGTTCTTCACCAAGGGTTCACAGCAGTTTATGGTGTCGTACGACAACCGCTTCCTTATCCCCGGTGTGCGCTGGTCTACAGCCTTGACCATCTTCAACGACAAGGCGATGGACTTCTATGGCTTCAATGGTTATATGGCACACTACGACCACGAGATGGTGGCATTGGGCAAGGATAAGACAAACCTCGACAACTACATCTACACCCCCAAGTACCGCATCAACCGTATCGCCGTGCTCTTCAAGAGCGACTTCGTGGGTAACATCTGGGACAACAAGTTCTTCTGGGAGGCAGGCTACCACTTGAGCTACTTCAAGCAGGGTTACAAGAACCAGAGCGCACTCAACCTCGACAAAATTAATAAGAATAAGGCACCCGAGAAGATGTTCCCTGAGACCGAGTCTACAATCTTCGATATGTACCGCCGTTGGGGTCTTATCTCTGAGGAGGAGGCATGGGGAGGTCTTAACAGCACCGTGCGCCTCGGTTTGTTGTTCGACACTCGCGACAAGGAGGGTGCTCCCTCACGCGGTATCTGGGCTGAAGCACACCTTATGCTTGCACCCAAGTGGCTGGGCACTTCTAACCCCTACTACCGCTACTCGGCAACCTTCCGCCACTATGTGCCCATCGTGAAGAACGACATCCTAACCTTCGCATATCGTCTTAATTATGAGGGTACTTTCGGCAAGGATGCACCCTACTACGTTTTGCCATACATCACTACCGTAGGTCAGAGTTACGACCGCGATGGTATGGGTGGTTACCGCACTATTCGTGGTATCATGCGTAGTCGTGTTCAGGGTTTGGATATGGCATCATATAATGCGGAGTTGCGTTGGCGCTTCGTGTCGTTCACACTCTGGAAGCAGAACATCGCCTTCGGTCTAAACATCTTCTCGGATGGTACTATGGTTACTAAGGGTCGTGATATGTCGTTCCGCGGTGATGAGCAGTATCGTGCAGAGTATGACGCATATATGGCACAGGGCACAGAGGCTGACCGCCCACATATCACCGTTGGTGGCGGTTTGCGCTTCATCATGAACCAGAACTTCATCGTAGCCTTTGAGTATGGCTTGCCCGTTAGCAAGTTCAGCAAAGACCCCTTCATCAAGAATCAGGATGGCAAGGGAGCCTTCTACATCAACACCGGCTACTTGTTCTAACCGACACTACGATAATATATATGGCTGTCACCTATAAAGTGGCAGCCATTTTTCATCTTTTCTTTAGAATCAAATGCTTAAAATCGTTGCGTATATTTGGTAGTTTTGTATAAAAATAGTATATTTGCGAAAGCGAATAATTATAACTATGCGGAAGCTCTACATCATAGCAGGTTGTAATGGTGCCGGAAAGACTACGGCATCATACACTATGTTACCCGAGTTGTTGCACTGTCACGAGTTTGTAAATGCCGACGAGATTGCTCGTGGCCTATCACCATTCAACCCCGACAGCATGGCTATCGAGGCAGGACGCCTTATGTTACGTCGCATCAACGACCTCTTAGAGGAGGGCTCTGACTTCGCCTTCGAGACAACACTTTCAACACGCACATATCAGAAGTTCATTGAGCGCGCTCACGAGCGTGGTTACTTCGTATCGTTACTATACTTTTGGCTGCCTACGCCAGAGCAAGCCATCCAGCGCGTGGCAAAGCGTGTGAGTCTCGGTGGTCACAACATCCCGACAAACACCATCTGTCGACGCTATGAGAGTAGCATGCGCAACCTCACTTCGCTCTATGTTCCCATCTGCGACTACTGGGTAATCTACGACAACTCGACTGCCGAGGGTGTCAAAAAGATTGCTTATGGCTCTAAGAGTGAAATAAAAGAGGTTGTAGACCCGTTAGCATACCAAAAGATTTTGAGTTATGAGTGAGTTTGAGATAAGAGAACTTCAAGAACGAATCGACGCAGGCATTCTCCTTGCCCAACGTCGCCTTATCGAGCGCACACGCAGAGATAATGGCGATTTGGTTGTCGTGCGCGACGGTCAGGTCGTGCGCCTCACTCCCGACCAACTACTCCAGAAATAGCAATCCCCAACCTCTATGCCTTGCATCTTAGGCACAAACATATAGATATTGGAAATAGAAATAAAAAGGTAGGCTCACCGCCTACCTTTTACTCTTTATATACTCCAATATCGCATCGAGATCGTTGGGGTTAAACCAAGCGGTGTTAGCATCGCGCCTGAACCATGTGAGTTGACGCTTGGCATAGCGTCGTGAGTTACGCTTAACAAGCTCCACAGCCTCTTCGAAGCTAATCTTTCCGTCGAAGTGCTCGAACAACTCGCGGTAACCAACCGTCTGCAAAGCATTGAGATGGCGCTTGGGATACATCGCGCGTGCCTCGGCCTCCAAGCCATCCTCTACCATCATGTCAACACGGCGGTTGATGCGATCGTAGAGCACATCGCGTGACATATCCGTACCTATCTTTATAATATTAAATGGTCGCTCGGCAACCTCACCTTTGCGCTGCTCCGAATAGGGACGTCCTGTTGTGAGACACACCTCCAAGGCTCGCGTCACACGCGCGGGGTTACATACATCCACCTCCTCGACATACTTAGGGTCAAGCATACGCAACTGTGCTACGAGGCTCTCCAAGCCTTCCGTCTCCAAGCGCTGCTTGAGGCTCTCGCGTATTGCGGGGTCAGCATCTGGAAGGTCATCCATACCCTCACACAAAGCCTGAACATAGAGTCCCGAGCCACCTACTGCAACAACATACTCACTCTCCGTAAAGAGGCGTTCAAGTAGTTGAATTGCCTCCGCCTCATACTTTCCGCAGTTGAAGTCATCCTCTACCTCCCTGTCGGCAATGAAGTAGTGCTTTGCCGCGGCAAGCTCCTCGGCAGTGGGTTGAGCCGTACCTATGGGCATACCACGAAATACCTGACGCGAGTCGGTTGAGATGATAGGGGCACTGAGGTGCATTGCGAGCTTCACCGCCAGGGCACTCTTACCCGAGCCTGTGGGTCCCACAACAACAACCAACGTACCTCGTTTAGAACTCATCGTCGTAGCCATCGTCGCCATCGAACTCGTTGTAGTCGCCCATCATCTCCTCGAAGATAGAGCCACACTCCTCATTTGCCTCGGGGTCATACTGGTCGGGCGCGGGTGCGTGCTCAAACGATACGCGAGGATACTCCAAACCATCCTGAGGGCGCTGCATATCCAACAACTCGAGATAGAACGAGCGGTTGTTCATCATGTCGAAGGTATAGATAAGACGGTCGTGGAAAGTGTTATTCACCTCCATAAGCGTCACCTTATCCATGCAACGTGGAGCGCCAGGGATGTCGTCACCAAGGTCGATTTCAGAGAACTCCTCGACGGGTCGCCACTCGGCATCCGACTTAAAGATAGATATCATGCAGTCGTCGTAGCCCAACGCCTTAAGCAGGAATTGGCTAAACTCTGCGAGTGTCATATCGGGGTAGACCTCGAAGTCGCGCACGAAGTTATCGCTCTCGTCGCTGAGCATGCGGTATTTGAAAACTATATTCATATAACTTAATTTTAGGTCACAATAATGTTGATACAAAATTAATATTTATTCGTCTAATTGGAATGTAAAACAACAAAAATCTAATAAAAAGTTGCAAAAACTCAAAAAAGACACTATATTTGCACTACTCAATTCGAGTATTTGTTTATCCCCCGCGAGATTCATCGTCGGGTTTCGGATTATAATCAGAGACTATATATGCAAGATTTAACAGCATTAGAGGGTAAAACCATTGTCGAGTTGCGCGAAATAGCGAAGGTGCTTGGCATAACTCCCTCAAACATGAAGAAGGGCGAGCTTATAAATAAGATCGTGGAGGCTGCAACCACCGAACCATCAGCCCCTGCATCAGAGCCCGCAGAGTCCCCCAAGCGTGGTCGTCGCCCCCGCATGAATAGCATAAAGGTGGGTGCGTCACCCCAGCCACGCCAAGAGGCCACAACAGATGATATAGCAACCGATGAGGTCACAGTAGAGGCTCCCGTAGTGGTGGAGGCAGAGACTACTGCACCTACTGCAGAGGAAGCAACACCTCAGTCACAGTCGAAGCGTCGTGGTCGCAAGCCAAAGCGAACAAAGAATCAACACTCAGAACCCGCATCCGAGCCTCAGTCAACCGAGCATGAGGATAACGATTTAAACATTGAGGAAGAGGTACTCCCCATTGAGCACATATCGCTCCAGGATGTTATCGCTGATGACGATGATGTTTTGGATGGCGACGAACTCTTCGACAACGATGAGGAGATCAGCGATATATCGGAGGACATCACCAAGGATGACTTCACCGCAACAATTGAGGGCGAGGGTGTATTGGAGGTTATGCCCGACGGCTACGGTTTCCTACGCTCTGCCGATTACAACTACCTTAACTCTCCCGACGACATCTATGTATCGCCATCGCAGATAAAACTCTTTGGCCTGAAGGCTGGCGACACCGTATATGGCACGATACGCCCACCCAAGGAGGGCGAGAAGTACTTCCCACTTGTACACGTTGAGCTCATCAACGGCCTCAAGCCCGACATCGTGCGCGACCGTCAGCAGTTTGAGTACCTCACACCACTCTTCCCATCGGAGAAGTTCAACCTCACAGGCGAAGGTCACAACACAAAGTCTAACCGCATTATCGACCTCTTCGCCCCCATAGGCAAGGGGCAGCGTGCCCTTATCGTGGCACAGCCCAAGACGGGTAAGACAATGTTGTTGCAGTCTATCGCCAACGCCATTGCCGACAACCACCCCGAGGTATACATGATTGTGCTACTCATCGACGAGCGCCCCGAGGAGGTTACCGAGATGGCACGCCACGTCAAGGCCGAGGTTGTTGCATCCACCTTCGACGAGCAGGCATCACGCCACGTTAAGGTAGCCGAAATGGTACTCGAGAAGGCTAAGCGCATGGTTGAGTGTGGTCACGATGTAGTCATCTTCCTCGACTCTATCACACGTCTTGCTCGTGCCTACAACTCTGTACAGCCCGCATCGGGTAAGGTGCTCTCGGGAGGTGTCGATGCCAACGCACTCCACAAGCCCAAGCGCTTCTTTGGTGCTGCGCGTAACACCGAGGAGAAGGGCTCACTCACCATCATCGCAACGGCACTTATCGACACAGGTTCAAAGATGGATGAGGTAATTTTCGAGGAGTTCAAGGGTACGGGCAACATGGAGCTTCAGCTCGACCGCAAGCTCGCGAACAAGCGTATCTACCCTGCTGTCGACGTCATTGCTTCGGGCACACGCCGCGAGGACTTACTCCTCACACAGGGTGTTATGCAACGCACATGGATATTGCGTAAGCACCTCTCGGATATGACCACTGTGGAGGCCATGGAGTTCTTGCAGAAGCAGATGAACCTCACACGCGACAACGACGAGTTCCTCGCAACGATGAACCAGTAATTTCTTGTAATAGTGGCGCATCTGCGGCGCTTCAATCAACCCCCCGAATGGGACGTACGCCAAGTACTACCCATCCGGGGGGTTTTCATGTCAGCACCACATCTGCACCACTCTGACAAGAAATTAAGTACAACCCATCCTGCTCCTCGGGATTTCTTGTCAGAAGGGGTCAGATGCAACGCTCGGCAAAAAAAATGCGGATAGGTTGTACTAAGGCGTACTACCTATTCGCATTTTCTTTTGTTAGCGGCAGCAGATGTGCCCCTTATCACAAGAAATTATGCTCTGGGAAGTGTAAAGGTAAACTCCAAGCCACCCACCTTGCGGTTAGCAACCTGTATGTCGCCACCATGGAAGAGCACGGCATTCTTCACGATAGAGAGACCGAGTCCCGTACCACCGAGCTTACGCGAGCGACCCTTATCGATGCGGTAGAAGCGCTCGAAGATGTGGTTTATGTGGTCGCTATCCACGCCGATACCATTATCGAAGAACGATATGGTGTACATCTTATCATCCTCGGTGCAACGCACAAAGATATCACGTCCACCTGAGTAAGCAATGGCGTTATCCGTAAGATTCTTGAATATCGACATAAGGAGTGTCGAGTTACCCATCACCTGCATAGGCGCAGGAAGTTCAATATTCATGCGCATGCGCTTATCATCGGGCAATAGAGCCACCTCCGACGCAATCTCGTCAACTATAGCGCGTAGGTCAACACTCTCACACTCAATACGACTGCTTCCATCCTCCAAGCGTGTAATGGTTGATACATCGTTCAGCAACTGCGTAAGGCGCTGGCAGTGAGCATAGCACTTTGCGATAAATGCATCGCGCTCCTCAGCCGTCATATCCTTTGCCGTTGTCATAGTTTCGAGGTAACCCTGAATGGCTGCCACGGGGGTCTTAAGCTCGTGGTTGATGTTATTAGTAAGCTGGCGCTTGATACGCAACTTCTCCTGATGCTCATGTAGAGCGTTATCGTGCTCTCGCTGAATGTCGTTCGACGCCTCACGCAAGCGACCATACAGAGCAATGATGTGACGAGCAATATTGCCAAGTTCATCATCTGCAAACTGGGGCATAGACTCTATATCTGCGCCATTCTCCATTGCCGACACTGCACGGTCGAGACTGTGCAAGTTGCGACTCATGCGCATGGCGAGCATAAGTGCGATAACGATTGACACACCCGCGACACCTATGATTGCAAAGAATATACTCTCGTCGATTGTCGTAATACTCTTGCTGTGACTCAACACCGACAAGTGGTAGACAATGAAGCCTCCGATAAGTGTGAAAATGAGTATCGCCAAGAGGAGGTACATACCTCCGCGATAGCTGAAAATTTTAGATTTTGAATCCATAGCCATATCCAGTTCGTGTTATTATATGGTTACCATAAATGCCAAGTTTCTTGCGTAGTCGTGTGATGTTAACATCGATTGTGCGATCCAGTACCACCACCTCCTCACTCCATACGCGCTTCATAATCTGCTCGCGCGAGAGTATCGTACCACGATTCGAGAGTAGCAACACAAGTATATCAAACTCCTTGCGCGTGAGCTGTATCTCCTCATTCTCTACGTAACAACTCTTGTCGCGGTTGTTCACCACCAGCGTCTCAAAGCGTATGATGCTATCATCACCCTTATGCTCCTCCTTCACAGGTGTTTCGTTAGAGGTTGCAACATTGAGTGTTCGCTTCGAGCGACGTAATACGCTACGCACGCGTGCCATAACCTCGGCCAATGAGAAGGGTTTTGATATGTAGTCATCAGCGCCAATATCGAGGCCCTTAATCTTATCGGCTTCGGAGTCGAGCGCTGTGCAGAAGATTATCGGTGTATCTGCAGTCTCGGGGCGCTTGCGAAGAATGCGAGCAAGGCCAAAGCCACTGAGTTCGCCCATCATGATGTCTAAAATCATAAGGTCGTAGTCGGCAAGGTTAAGCGCCAATGCCTCCTCGGCACTCAACGCAGTGGTTACGATGTATCCCTCTTTTTCGAGGTTAAACTTTAGAATCTCGCATAGTGACTCCTCGTCATCAACCACCAATATTTTATATTTATTCATGTTTCAAAGTTTTCGTCAAATATACGAATATATCCCTCATACGCCTCTTAAACAACACAAATTTAATAAAGATTTAACAATTTCACAAGTCTAAACAGATATTTTTTAGGCACTCGTTAACAATAATGAAATAATTTTGTAACAATTTTGTAACAATTATTTCTTATCTTTGTGACATAACTCTTAGCGTTATGGATCTATTTATAGTAATTGTACTAGCCCTATTGGCGGTTATGGGTATCGTTGTCGGAGTATCGAACGATGCCGTAAACTTCTTAAATTCAGCATTTGGCTCAAAGGCAGCCAAGAAAAACATCATTCTTACCATTGCTGCAGTTGGCGTTATGGTCGGCGTTATGACCTCGAGTGGCATGATGGATGTAGCGCGTAGCGGAGTATTCTACCCCAACATGTTCAGCTATCAGGAGATTATGATTCTATTCCTGGGTATGATGCTCTCGAATATCATCCTGCTGGATATCTACAACTCGCTCGGACTACCCACCTCTACCACCGTGTCATTGGTATTCGGATTGCTTGGTTCGGCAATGGCACTGGCCCTCTACAACATCTGGAGTGGCGATGCCCACATGACTCAGTTGGGTCAATATATCAACTCTGGCAATGCTCTTGCTATCGTATCGGGCATCTTGCTTTCAGTAGTATTGGCATTCTTCACAGGTCACCTATTGATGTATATCTCGCGCGTGATATTCTCGTTCCGCTACAGCAAGATATTCAATCGCTTTGGCGCTTTGTGGTGCGGCATCACTCTTGCTGGTATCATCTATTTCACCGTATTCAAGGGTCTTAAGAGCACCAACATTATCCCCGACGTACTCAAGGACTATGTCAACGACCACACAGGCATGGCATTGCTCATCCTATGGTTGGCAAGTTCGCTTATATTGTTCATCCTACAGCGCTGCAAGGTTAACATCCTTCGTGTTTCGATTCTCGCCGGCACATTCTCTTTGGCGTTGGCATTTGCGGGTAACGACCTTGTGAACTTCATCGGTGTACCTTACGCAGGTTACGACTCATACGTTATCGCACACAACTCCGACGTGCTCCCCACATCTATGGAGCAGTTGATGAACCCCACACAGGCAAACTTCTGGATTATGTGTGTTGCGGGTCTTGTGATGGTTATCACGCTCTTTACATCGAAGAAGGCAATGCGTGTTATCGAGACCGAGCGCAAGCTATCGTCGCAGAGCGAGGAGGTATCGCCAAGCAACAACGAGGCTACAAACGCATCACGAGGCATTGTGCGTGGCGCACGCGCTTTGAGCAATGCTGTTGAGGCTATCACACCCAAGAGCGTTAGAAACTATATCGAGAGTCGTTTTATTCCACTCTCGGAGGAGGAGCGTGGCGATGCTAACTACGACCTTATCCGTGCTACGGTAAACCTCACAGCTGCGGCAATCCTTATCTCTATCGGCACCCAGCTAAAGTTGCCACTCTCTACAACCTATGTTGTATTTATGGTATCTATGGGTTCGTCGTTGGCAGACCGCGCATGGGGTCGCGAGAGTGCCGTATATCGCATCACTGGCGTTATGACCGTTATCATGGGTTGGTTTATCACCGCATTGGGTGGTTTCCTTATTGCCCTTGTTGTGACGCTCGCCCTTGCCTATGGTCAGCTTATTGAGGTAGGTGGCTGGAATATCATCGCTATCGCCGTGACAATCATCTGCATCGGTCTTATCATCAAGAGCAACATCTCAAAGAAGAAGGAGGAGAAGAGTGTTGAGGAGTCCGCTGTAGCGAAGATTAGCGACACCCTTAAGCAGAGCCCCGAGGAGGCACTTATCGCCTATACAGAACATGTCTGCGCATCGATGGAGAAGGTAACACTCATCTACGACCGCACCATCGTTGCCGTATTCAAGGAGAACCGCAAGGTACTTCGCGAGATGGTTAGCGAGGCTGAGGATTTCTACCACTCTACACGCCAGCAGAAGTACGAGATTATACCTTTGTTGCGCACCCTCGAGGAGAGCGACATCAACACTGGCCACTTCTACGTTCAGGTTGTGGATTACATCTCTGAGACCAGCAAGGCGTTGTTGCACATCACACGCCCATGCTACAAGCATGTAGACAACAACCACTCGGGTCTTACCAAGGAGCAGGTTTACGACCTTAAGTGCATCAACGACCGCGTAGAGAACATCTTCGGTGATATCAACAACATGCTTCGCACTCGCTCATTCGAGCAGATGAACGAGGTGCTAAACAAGCGTGATGAGCTCTTCAACTTCATCGATGAGGTTATGCAGAACCAGTTGCGTCGTTTGCGCGATACAGGTGGCTCATCATCGGCAAATATGTTGTTCTTCAACATCCTTACCGAGACCAAGACCATGGTATTGCACTCGCGCAACATCGTAAAGTCTTTGGAGCACTTCGTTGACACAAAGGAGTAACGGAGCTATAAATTCACATAGAAAGTAAATGCGTTGATGTTTCGGCATCTACGCATTTACTTTTTATTACACTTAGGTCTTAATAGTCGTACTCCACGATTCTATCAGCATAGTTGCGCCAACCCTCAGTCTTCTCATAATGGCGCTTGCTGCCGCGAGGAACATATATCGTTGCTTCGGGACTATTCTGCAAAACTTTTGAGTAGGTCGTGGGCGGATATGAGGGTTTACAATAGATGTTTGTGAGGTACAGACTCTCTGCAAACGCCCTATCCTCGATTTCTCTCACACCACTCGGTATGGTTATCTCTTCCAAAACCGTGCAGTAGAAAAATGCCTGATATCCTATCTTGACAAGGCTGTTTGGTAGTGTTACACTCTTTAGACAACCGCACGAGCTGAATGTACCCTCCTCAATTACTGTCACGCCCTCGGGGATAACTATGCTCTGAAGGTTCTCGCAACCCGTAAATGCACGCTTACCTATTGTCGTTACACTATCGGGAATAGGTATTGTCTTCGTGTAGTGGCATCCCGCAAAGGCCGAATTGCCGATGGTGGTGACACTCTCAGGAATTGTTATATTTAGGAGATTTGAACACTGCGCAAATGTTCCTGGGGCGATGGTATCAATGCTATTAGGCAATACTATTGTCTCCAAATTCCAACAGCTCGCAAAGGCATATTCACCTATCGAGGTGATATTATCGTGTAGGTTAATATCGCTTAAAGCATCGCAATCATAGAAAGACATGTTACCAATCGTTGTTACGTTCTCTCCGAGCGTGATACTCTCAATCTCATTATACCCTCTAAAAGCGCTATTACCAATTGTAGTGATATGCTCTGGTGTGGAGTATGTAGTCATCCCAGCGGGCGCTATGGTTATGAGCGTGTCGCCATCGTGGAGATATGTGCCGCACTCTGACGCATACTTACCGTGAAACTCTTTGAGATTATTACAACCCACGAAGAGTCCCTCGCCTATCTGCGTTAGGCTTTCGGGTAGTGTGATACACTTAAGATTGGTACAATCCTTGAAAAGGTTGTCTCCAATTAGCTCTAAACCCTCGTGTAGCTCAACGTATGTCAGACCCTCGCAACCGCTATATGCGCCTTGGCCTATTTTTGTAACACTTGATGGTAGGTCGACATCAATTAATGATATACAATCAGCGAAGGCTCCATTGCCTACCCATGTAACATTCTCGGTCATTACAACGCTCTCAAGGTTGCTGCACGAGATAAATGCGTTGTTATCGATATGGTTGACGCTTGTAGGTAGTATAATAGTCTTTAATCTTAAACTGCTATTAAACCATGTGTCAACACCTGTGATATCACGATTAAACACTATCTTGCCCACACCATCTTCGTATGTATTCGACAGAATGCGAGTTCCAAACAGTTGGTCCATCATGTCTCTATGAATATCTATGACGTTGCCATCTGTCGATGTGTAGTAGATAACATGTTTCGAGGGTGTGGTATCAGGACCGAATATATCCTTCCAGCACGATGTAGCGATGAGTGGTAAAATCAAAAGCAGCAGTAGTCGTTTCATGCTCAAGAATGTTTGGATGTTTGACTTCATCAAAGCATTTGCTTTTTTCGTTACTGCAAAATTAGGTATATTTTCACTCCTCACCAAATTTTTTGAGGCCTAATTTTTCCGCTATGGTGTATTCAATGTACTGAAAATCAGCGTGTTAAAAGTTGGTAAAAAAACGATTTTTTCATAGTGTTGATAATCAGATAGTTACGAGTGTGAGTATATATTGTATTGATTATCAATAAATTAATATGTCTTACAGCAAAAAAAGAGTCTGCCCGACCTTACGGTTGAGTAGACTCCATGCTTATTACAGTTATACTACTAATGTTTGGCAGAGTGATTACTTCGCAGGTGCCCACTTGCAGCGGACGGGCGAGATGATAGCGCCCTCCTCCTTGAGCTGCTTCATAGCCTTATCGACCTCCTTACGGTCGATGCCACTGAGCTCTGCGATCTTACCTGCGTTAAGAGGCTCACCCGCCTCAATCATTGTTGCCAATACCTTTGCCTTAGTCTCCATAGTTCTTATAGTTTTAATAGTTAAAATCTCTTATTGCGAGTGTGATTTCACGATACGACTTGCGACCCTCTATATACTCTTCGTAGACGATTTCGGCATCGCGACCTTTGAGCATAGCGCACTTTCCACATAGTTCGCAGTTGCATCGGCACTGCCATCTATCCTGAACATATGCGAGGCGCTCCTCGCGTGTGCTACTATCTATATCCGGGGCAAACATATCACTTTGTCATCACTCTTTATTTCTGTTTCTGGTGCAAAAATAATACAAAGTTATATAAGTTGCAAATCGGAAATTTTGATTACACTATAAGAGAAAACTATACGTTATTTACCCACCTGTTTGCGCCAACGTAAGTAACCCGCAACGGCAAGTGCGCAGTATAGGGTGTAGAGGCCTGCGGTAATGGGTATACCTTTATATAAATAGAGGCCCACGCTAATCATGTCGACAACGAGCCACACCAGCCACTGCTCCACCAACTTGCGCGAGAGCATCCACATAGCAACGATGCTCAACGCCGTAGACATAGAGTCGAAGAATGGCACGCTGCTATCTGTAAACTCAACCAAGAATATGTACAACTCGGCATGGAAAAAGGCGTACAAAACTACGAGGTTTAGTATCCACTCTTTAGGCGTATGTTGTATTCTACCCTCGCTCTTCTTCTTGGGTTTACTCTTCCACACCATCAGTCCATAGATACCCGCAGCGACATAATACAACTGCATGGCAGCATCGGCATAGACACCATTTGTCAAGTAGAGCACACCATGCACCACGGGCATGATAGCACCCACAACCCAGAGCCAGATGTTTGCCTTATACTCAAGCCATAAGTATAGAAGTCCGAGGGCTGTGCCCACACACTGTAATATCAAGGACCAATCCCAAGTCATAGTTTTAGAAGTTTACTGTTACGTTAGCAAGCACGTTAATAGGTGCCTGAGGGAAGAAGAAGGCATCGTCGTAGCGCTCGCCATCCCACATATATGAGTAGCCATAGCCATTCGACTCATATAGTGTAGAGAAGAGATTGTTGATAGCCAAGCCGAAGCGCACCTCGTTATCGGCCTTTGTGCGAAGCGTATAACCGAGGTTAAGGTTGGTTACGCAGTAGGCATCCAACGACAAGGCATCAATCTCGTTATTGGTGAAGTACTGCTTGCCTACATACTGCGTATGCCACAACGCGCTAAAGCCTCCTACATGGAAATCCGCCATCAACGAACCCATCACCGAGGGCGAGTACGAGATGGTCATATCGCCGAGGTTCTGGCCATAGGTTGGGCTATCCTTGAGCTCATCCACATAGTCCTGAATCTTATTCTGCGAGAGTGTAGCATTTGCCGAGAGCGTAAGCCACTTTGCCACTTTCCACGATGCCATAAGCTCGACACCACGACGGTAGCTTTGTGCCACGTTTGTATTAAGCGCATCGTCGCCATCGTTCACCATACCTGTTGCCACAAGCTGGTTATGGTAGAGCATGTAGTACAAATTGACGCCTACCACCACGCGGGGTGCAGTATATGTGTAACCCAACTCGAAATCGATGAGTCGCTCGGGCTTGGGCTCGGTGTCGTCAGCCGAGAACATATAGCGGTCGGTAAAGTCCGAACGCGTAGGCTCGCGGTGCGCCACTGCAGCCGAAGCAAAGACGTTGTGGCGGTGGTGAATGTAGCTAACACCCGCACGAGGATTGAAGAAGTTGTACTCATTGTCTATGTTAATAGGCTGCATGTGGACGCCTTCATCATCCCAAATAGAGTTGTCGTTTGTACCCCACGCCTTGTAGCCAACATAGCGATACTGAACGTCACCAAAGATATGAAGCTCGTTATCCATCAAGCCACGCACTGCAGTCCAGTCGGCACGCGCAAAGATGTTACCATCGCGCTTAACAACGTCGTTGTCATACCACTTACCACCAACCGAGGCGCTCTCCATGCCATCTACCCAGCTCAATGTACCCCAGTGTGGGGAGTTGTAGTAGCTATAAGAGCCACCAAAGGTTACATCTACCTTCGATGTGCGATACTCCGCCGCAGCATTAACACCACCGAGGTGCGTAAGCATCTTCTTGTGACGAATGAGGTCTGCCTGCTCGATTGAGGTATTGAGGTTTGTGTAGCCCGCCAACCACGCATCATCCTTATACTGGTTGTAGTAGCCATAGCCATAGGTATAGAATAGCGTGGTGTTAAACTGCCAATGTTTGTTAAAACGATGGTTTAGAACGAGCTGATTGTTGAATTGTAAGTAGTTATCTGTCTGGTCATCGTAGTAGTCTACATGCGTGCCATCCTCCAACACGAATGGGCCATCCGATGTGATATACTGACCCGAATCGTGGTAGCGACGACCATAGCGCTCCATATCCTTACGCGATACGCCATTATAGGTGAGATAGGTCTTTGCCGAGCCACCAAAAGACAAGAACTTTACCTTTGTATTCGAGCCATAGTAACCCGCCTGAAGCATATATGATTTAAGGTCAGTAGCACCACGGTCGATATAGCCATCCGAGCCGATATGCGTAAGACGAGCATCTACAACCCAGTGGTCACGCATGAGACCTGAAGATATATGCAATGCCTGCTTATTGGTATTGTACGAGCCGTAGGAGAGCGATGCCGAGCCGCCGAACTTTGTTGAGAGTGCATCGGTAGTCATCGCCACCGAGCCACCAAAGGCTCCCGTACCGTTGGTCGAGACACCCGCACCACGCTGTACCTGAACACTACCTACCGAAGAGATAAGATCGGGCGTATCGTACCAATACATAGAGTGCGAGTCGGGGTTGTTCATCGCAACGCCGTTGATAGTTACGTTGATGCGCGTAGCATCCGTACCTCGCAAGCGTATTGCTGTAGCACCAATGCCTATACCTGTCTCGTTTGTGGCTATGATTGAGGGTGTTAGAGCAAGTGCCGTGGGCATATCAGTACCGTATGCCGAGCGGTCAAGATTCTCCTTAGATAGGTTGTCCTGTGCCACGGGTGTGGTGCGTTTAGCGTTTACGGTAGTCACCTCGATAACATCGATGTCGTAATTGCGCAGTGAGTCGATTGATTGCTCTTCGCTTCGAGCGTAAAGCGATGGCGCAGAGAGTGTGATTGCGGCCAATAAAATAAAAATCCTTTTCATACTTTAAGTTAATTAAGTTGAAAAGGGGCTTCATAAGATATGTCTCCAATCCCGGTCTCAGCATTACCCGTATCCGGTTCAATGGGTTTAATCTCAGCCAATCTCTCCACTGTGCTTCGAGTCTGGGTTGCCATTTGGCTAACCCACTCTGCCACAAGTGAAGGAGTAGCACCCCTTATGTGGCGGCAAAGGTAAACATAATTTCTTAAAGTTGTAGCAACTAACGGCGATTTTTGCTATCTTTGCCATAATTAGCACACATCATAGATGAAGATTTACAGAGCGATAATAGGCATTGTAGCAGCAATTGTGTTTAGCACACTATCTATAGCGACTACCCATGCACAAGAGAGACACGACATA
This sequence comes from Alistipes sp., assembly GCA_045634725.1. GTDB lineage: Bacteria > Bacteroidota > Bacteroidia > Bacteroidales > Rikenellaceae > Alistipes. Next base: position 19,540 of record JAZRAT010000103.1, read on the forward strand.
CGACTTTCGTGGAACATTGGCGCACGAGGCAACTATGGCCTTGCGAGCCATACCTCACTAAGCTATATCGGCGACTTGGATAATAGCATATACGAGCCTCAAGCGGGCAAGACCCTATGGTTGAACGCTTCGCTCGACTATGGTTATAGAGTTAACGAGTGGTTTAGCATTGGAGGAAGTTTGGCATGGAGTGCGGGCATCTGCAACCTATACGACAATCAAACACTCGAGCGCTGGGACACCATACACGTTAACTATATCTCGCTAATGCCCATTGCTCGGTTCACATGGCTACGCCGAGATATTGTTGAGTTGTACTCAAGTCTTGGCGCCACAGCAGGCATTGAACACTGGGTACACTATCTCAACGGAAAGCACCACACCTACCGTCCATACCTATCCTACGACATTAAGCCCATCGGCATATCCGTAGGTCGCAGGTGGTATGGCTTCATGGAGGCGGGATATGGTGCACGAGGCATCGTTAACATTGGCGTGGGTCACCGTTTCTAATCATCACTACCCAGCACCCTATTGCTCTTGTATGTGAGCACTGTGACAATAGCAATTATGAGCACCACAATGCTGTTAAACAGGTAGGCAAAGGTGTGACTCGTAGCATGGAATATGTGGTCGATACCATCAATCATAAAGGGTGCAACAAGTATAGCCAAGTAGTTCGTAGTCATCACAATAGCCAATGCCAATGTCGAAAGGTGTGGCGGAGCATTCGTAGCGGCCTTATCGTAGATTATTGGTTGCATAACGCCATAGCCCAGGCCCGTAAGTATCGCACCAATAGTGAGAGACGTCGCCGTGGGGTGTGGTAACGACATCAGCAATAGTCCAATACACATAGCCACCAACGACCACAGATTAACTGTCCTGCCAAAGATGGCTATGATGCGATTTAGCATAAATCCGGGTGCCATGATAGCGAGGAAGAAAAGCGATATTATAACACCCGCCTCACTGCTACCCATACCCGCGAGCGATGCTACATACGAGGTATTATATGTAACGATTAGCGAGGTGTAAGTAATAGCAAAGTAGAAGAGAACAAGGCCCACAATTACCTTCACATTGAGCGTCGTCTGCCTGTTCTGCGCGCCCGACTTGGGTTCGGGTTCGGGCTTAGTGCGACTCAACGCAGGGATAAGCACGAGCGTAACCGCAGGAAGCAGATAGACAACAAATGCCAAGTGCCACTCCACATCGGCAAGATAGCCCACGGCAGATGTAGCGACAACAAGCGTAAGGTTATTCACCGCAGAGCTTATACCCAATTGGTTAACACGCTTATCACCAGTAAAATAATCGACTATCAATCCCGTAGATAGTGGGATAATCATTCCCGCACCTACGCCCACAAGTGTACTTGCCGCAATAAGTTCCACAAGCGAATATGAGGTTGTACACCACACACCGCTAATTAGAAATATCGCAGTTCCCGCCACCAATAGTCGCATCTTATTTCCCTTCACCGCCCAGCGTCCCGCGAGTAGCATAAACGGTATAATCATAAGCGACGGCAGCGATTCAAGCATCTGCACCTCGAGTTCACTTGCATGCGGGAAGATGCTCTGCATATCATCCAGGATGGGAGATATAGCCAAGCCTGGCAACGATACAATCGCTGAGACCGACCATATAGCCACAAGGGCAATTAGGGGTATTTTACCCTTACCAGTATCGATAGTCATTTAACCATATTTTTATTACGTGACTACACAACAAAGAGCATGCCAAAAGCCATCATCGCGCGCATGTGCGTGCACACCTTGTTTATTCAACTTTTTTTGTTAACTTTGTGCGATTATATAGACTCAAAGATTAAAACCTCATAAACATGAAAAGAATTATTGCTCCTTCGGTGCTTTCAGCCGACTTCGGCAACCTCAATCGTGACATGGAGATGCTCCAGCGCTCACAGGCAGAGTGGGTACACGTTGACGTTATGGATGGCGTATTCGTACCCAACATCTCATTCGGGTTCCCCCTTATGAAGCCTTTGCGCAAGGGTACAACAAAGGTGCTCGATGTACACCTCATGATTACCGCACCCGAGAAGTATGTAACACGCTTTGTGGAGGCAGGTGCCGACTACGTTACTTTCCACTACGAGGCAACAGAGAACATTCAGGAGTGTATCGACCTTATCCGCAAGGCGGGTGCTAAGGTGGGTATCTCTATCAAGCCCGGCACCGAGCCCGAGGTTTTGGACAAGTGGCTCACACAGCTCGACCTCATCCTTGTCATGAGCGTAGAGCCCGGCTTCGGTGGCCAGAAGTTCATGCCATCATCTATCGCAAAGTGCGAGTATCTCAACCGCAAGAAGCAGGAGTTAGGTCTCAGTGAGCTTATCATCGAGGTAGATGGTGGTATCTCTGCATCAAACTCGCGCCTCTTGTTCGACGCAGGTGCTGAGGCATTGGTTGCTGGTAGCTCAGTTTTCGGTGCTCCCGACCCCGAGCAAGCAATCGTAGACATGATTAACTCTTAATGTTGGCCCAGCTAAATGATTTCGCTCGATAACCTCACCATAAGCTACGGAGGCTGGACTCTCTTCGACGGTATATCGTTTATGATTAACCCCAAGGACCGCATAGGTCTTGTGGGTAAGAACGGTGCGGGTAAGACTACCCTACTGCGCGTCATCACGGGTGAGCAGCAGCCCACCGAGGGTGCTGTAACCATAAATGGCGAGTGCACCATAGGCTACCTCCCTCAGCAGATGCGCGTAGCAGATACCACATCGCTTGTGGCCGAGACAGCCAAAGCCTTCGAGGAGGTGTTGCGCATCGAGGCAAACATCGAGCGCCTAACAGCAGAGATTGCATCACGCACCGACTACGAGAGCGAGGAGTATGCCGAACTCATACACCGCCTAAACGAGGCTAACGACCGCTACCACATCCTTGGTGGCGACACGCGCGATGCCGACATCGAGCGCACGCTACTCGGTTTGGGTTTCAAGCGAACAGACTTCGAGCGCCCTACACGCGAGTTCTCAGGAGGTTGGCGTATGCGTATTGAGTTGGCAAAACTACTACTACGCCGCCCATCGATATTCCTATTGGATGAGCCTACTAACCACCTCGACATCGAGAGTATTCAGTGGCTCGAGGAGTACCTCAAAAACTATAATGGTGCAGTGCTTCTCATCTCGCATGACCGCGCCTTCTTGGATAACGTAACAACACGCACAGTGGAGATTTCATTGGGTAAGGCCTACGACTACAAAGTGCCCTACTCGAAGTATGTCGTACTACGTCAGGAGCGTCGTGCACAGCAGATGGCGGCATACGAGAACCAACAGCGCCTAATCGAGAAGACCGAGGAGTTTATCGAGAAGTTCCGCTACAAGCCCACAAAGAGCAACCAGGTGCAGTCACGCATCAAGCAGCTTGAGAAGCTCGACCGCATAGAGGTAGATGAGGAGGACTTGTCTCGCCTCAATATAAAGTTTCCGCCCGCACCTCGCACAGGACAGATTGTTGCCGAAGTGAAGGAGGTGGGCAAGGCCTTTGGCGAGAAGCGTATATTCTCAGGCGCAGAGTTCACTATCGAGCGCGGACAGAAGATTGCTCTTGTAGGTCGTAATGGCGAAGGTAAGACAACCTTTGCCCGTATGCTTATAGGCGAGTTGGAGCCCACAGAAGGTAGCATCAAGCTCGGTGCAAATGTCAACATCGGCTACTATGCCCAGAACCAGGACGACCTCATGGATGGCGAGTTCACCGTATTCGACACCCTCGACCGCGTGGCTGTGGGCGACATACGCACACGACTTCGTGACATCCTCGGCGCCTTCCTCTTCCGAGGCGAGGACATCGAGAAGAAGGTCAAGGTGCTATCAGGTGGTGAGCGTTCACGCCTCGCCATGGCACGCCTAATGCTTGAGCCATACAACCTTCTCATTCTCGATGAGCCTACCAACCACATGGATATGCGTTCGAAGGATATATTGAAGGATGCGTTGCAGAAGTATGACGGCACGGTGGTGGTTGTATCACACGACCGAGAGTTCCTCGATGGTCTTGTAGACCGCATCTACGAATTCCGCGATGGTGGCGTAAGGGAGTACCTCGGCGATATATGGTACTTCTTGGAGAAGCGCAAGGTGGAGTCGTTACAGGAGATTGAGCGCAAAGACAAGCCCGCAGTTGCAGAGAAGAGCTCAGCAGATAGTAATAGTGGCAAACTCTCATACGAGCAGAAGAAGGAGCAGGAGAAGCTCCTCCGCAAGTTGCGCAAGGCCGTGGAGAGTATAGAGGAGGAGTTGGCAAAGGTCGAGGCCGAGATTGCAGCATACGACAAACGTTTCGCAGAGGCTACAGAGTATAATGCTGACGACTATGCCAAGTATGACGCCCTCAAACAGCGCTACGACCAGCTTATGCACGAGTGGGAGAAGGCGTCATACGAGTTGGAGATTACAGAGCAGAATTAAGTATAAACTACTGTCTATAAACAAGATAGAGTATGGAAAATATTATTTTTGGAATACGCCCTGTTGCCGAGGCTGTTGAGGCACGCAAGCAGATTGAGCGCGTATATATTAAGAAGGGTGCCGAAGGTCAGCTTATGAACGATCTCAAGGACCTCATGGCACGCCACCACATCCACTGGCAGGAGGTGCCCATCGAGAAGCTCAACCGCCTAACCCGTGGTAACCATCAGGGTGTTGTGGCACAGATTGCCGCTATCGACTACGTCGAGCTCAACGACATCCTCGAGCGCGTACCCGAGGACGAGACACCACTTATCGTTGTGTTCGATGGCGTTACCGACGTGCGTAACTTCGGTGGCATCGCCCGCTCGGCAGAGTGTGCAGGTGCCCACGGCCTTATCACACCTTTGAAGAACTCTGCCCCCGTAAATGGCGATGCTATTCGTTCATCGGCAGGTGCCTTGAACAACATTCCCGTGTGCCGTGTAGGCTCAATCCGCAACACACTCAAGACTTTACAGGTTGAGGGCTTCCAGATTGTGGCTGCTACAGAGAAGAGCAAGAAGCTCCTCTACGATGCTGACTTCACAAAGCCTACGGTAATCGTTATGGGCGCTGAGGATAAGGGCATCTCGAAGGAGGTTTTGAAACTCTGCGACGAGCAGTTGGCAATTCCTCTTATCGGTCACACCGAGTCACTTAACGTGGCAGCCGCTGCGGCTATCATGCTCTTTGAGGTTGTGCGCCAGCGTATCGGCTAATGGCCATCGTAGAACATAAGATGCTTGGAATGATAGAGTGTGTGCGCTCACTGCGTGCACGCTCTATTCGTCTTGTTGTGCGCCGTGACGGCACATTGCGTCTCACCTACCCACTATTCAGTAGTCGTGCAAAAGCGATATCCTTTGCCGAGAGCAAGATGGAGTGGATAGAGCGCACCCGCCAGCGCATCACTCAGCGCACGGCACAATACCCCACCATCACACCTTCGGAGGTTGAGCGCCTGCGACGCGAGGCACGCGCATATATCCCCGCAACACTATCGCGCCTTGCCCAGGAGCATAGATTTAATTACACCTCGCTCCGCATCTCCTCGGCACATACTCGTTGGGGCTCGTGCAGTGGTCGCAACGGCATCAGCATATCGCTCTTCGTTATGCTCCTACCCGAGCACCTCCGCGAGTTCATCCTGTTGCACGAGCTCTGCCATACACGCCATCACAACCACTCAGCCGCGTTTCACCAACTTCTCAACGCACTCGTAGGTGGTAGCGAACGCACCTACAACCGCGAACTCAAATCCTACCACATCCCCCGCATAGTCAAGGAGTAACCCATATTGATACATATGTTTTCTTGTCAGAGTGGTACGGGACTCGAACGACGAAGTCGTAGAGCCGATACCATATAGCGGAGGGCATTAGCCCGAGCAATAGACACTATCATATCGGCTCAACCCGTATTCAGTGAGTAGTACCGAGATAGCGCAAGGTATATTTAGATATTGACGATTTGCGAAGCGAATGAGCGGATAATATGATGCGCGGGAGCTTGCTCACTAAAGCATCATATTGTATGCTCACATGCTACAATAGTAGCATCGTCAACATATACAAAAAAAAGGATGACCCATAAGATCATCCTTTTAGCGGTATGGACGGGACTCGAACCCGCGACCCCCTGCGTGACAGGCAGGTATTCTAACCAGCTGAACTACCACACCAGTT
>JAZRAT010000104.1:0-27497 GCA_045634725.1 Alistipes sp.
TTCTTGTGATAGTTATTTCTTGTGATAAGTGGTCATTCTCGACCTCTCAATCAATAGCCTTCAGTGAAATGGGTTGTGGTGCTCCCGAATGTTGTGTTGTCACGTTGTCACAATGTCACACTGTCACAAGGCGTGGGGGTAGTGTGACAGATGTGACAAGTGATAAAGTGTGACATTTCCTTTGCCGCGCGCTTTGATATTTCACTTTTTTTGCTTATATTTGCGAGAATTTATCGCGTGCGTGCGTTATAAGTATGTACGCATACGTGCGCATTAAACACCAAAATCGAAACGTAAATAATTGTAAAACAACTGAATAAAAAACTATGGAAAACTTGCAGAAACTTATTGACACGATAGTCGAGGCCATCGACGACAAGAAGGGTAAGGGCATCGTATCGCTCGATTTGTCAGGCTTTGATGGCGCCATTTGCTCGCATTTTGTGGTCTGCCACGCCGATTCTACAACCCAGGTGGATGCCATCTCGGGCGGTATCGAGGACAAGGTATTCGAGGTTATGGGCGAGTGGCCCATGCGCGTGGAGGGTCGTCAGAACGCCTTTTGGGTGGCCATGGACTACAACGATGTCATCGTTCACATCTTCCAAACCGACATGCGCGAGTACTACCGCTTGGAGGAGTTGTGGGCAGATGCACCCATGAAGCGCTATGAGTTTGGCGACTAACGAGTTACGGATAGAGTGTGTAATAAGATAAGATTGTACGAAAAAAGAAAATGGCGCAAATAAATAATCGCCCCACCCCAAGGCCACGCTTCAACTTCATGTGGCTCTGGGTGGTGCTTGCTATAGGCCTCATTGCCTATTCTATTTTCAGCGACTCGGATAGTGCCCCCATCAAGGGTAACCAGCGCATGGTCGAGGAGCTTGTCGAGGGAGGCTCTGTTGAGCGCATCGAGGTTGTGGACCACGAGAAGGTGCGCGCGTTTCTGAAGAAGGAGCACATCGACTCGCTCGCGAAGTGCGACAAGCGTTTTAGGAAGATGCCCCGCTCGGGCGCGCAGATTGTCTACACGTCGCATGGCGATGCCAAGCTCTTCAGCGAGCAGTTGGCGGCGGCCGAGGCTGTGGCCATGGAGCAAGACCCCGAGTATGAGCCCGTTAAGGTCGTATGGAAGCGCACCGAGAAGGGCCTTTGGGACCATATTTTGAGCTTCTTGCCATGGTTGATTATGCTCTTCGTCTTCTTCATCATCTTCCGCTCGATAACTCGTAGCGCGGGAGGTGGCGCAGGCGGTGGCATCATGAATGTGGGCAAGGCGCGCGCGCAGATGTCCAACAAGAACAACAAGGAGCGCGTGACGTTCAAGGATGTTGCGGGCTTGGAGGAGGCCAAGATTGAGATTATGGAGATTGTCGACTTCCTCAATAACGCTAATAAATACAAGGAGTTGGGCGCAAAGATTCCCCGCGGAGCACTTCTCGCGGGCCCTCCAGGAACGGGTAAGACCCTCTTGGCGAAGGCCGTTGCGGGCGAGGCTAACGTCCCCTTCCTCTCGATTTCGGGCTCGGACTTCGTTGAGATGTTCGTGGGTGTGGGTGCTTCGCGCGTTCGCGATTTGTTCGACCAGGCGAAGAAGGTCGCCCCATGTATCGTCTTTATCGACGAGATTGACGCCATCGGCCGTGCGCGAGGCAAGAACTCGGGCTTCTCGAGCAACGATGAGAAGGAGAATACTCTAAATCAGTTGCTTACGGAGATGGATGGCTTCCAAACCAATGCTGGTGTCATCGTCTTGGCGGCTACGAACCGCGTAGATATCTTGGATAAGGCGCTTATGCGTGCTGGTCGCTTCGACCGCCAGATTGAGGTGGGCTTGCCCGACGTCAAGGAGCGCAAGGAGATCTTCGAGGTACACCTCAAGCGTCTGAAGCTCGACAAAAAACTCGACCGCGAGTTCTTGGCAAAGCAGACACCTGGCTTCGCGGGCGCGGATATCGCAAACGTATGTAACGAGGCGGCACTCATCGCTGCGCGTAACGACCATAAATATGTCATGCAGGAGGACTTCCTCGCGGCTATCGACCGCATCGTTGGCGGCTTGGAGCGTAGAAATATGCCTATGACTGCCGAGGAGCGTCGCTCTACGGCTATCCACGAGGTGGGCCACGCCGTTGTCATGTGGCGCTTGCAGAACTGCGACCCCGTCTTGAAGGTAACGATTATCCCTCGTGGTCGCTCGTTGGGTGCTACATGGTACTTGCCCGAGGAGCGCGTAAACCACAATGTCGAGCACTTCATGCACAAGATGGCGGGTTTGCTTGGTGGTCGCATCGCGGAGCAGGAACTCATGGGCGTGACCTCTACGGGTGCTATCAGCGACCTCGAGCGCACGTCAAAGACTGCCTACGCCATGGTTGCCTACTACGGCATGAGCCCCAAGGTTGGTAACATCAGCTACTACGACGCTACGGGTAGCCGTGACACCTTCACCAAGCCCTTCTCGGAGCAGACGGCACAGATGATTGACGAGGAGGTGCGCCGCATTGTTGACGAGGTTGTGGCCATGACGCGCGATATTATCCGCGAGGAGCGCGAGAACATCGAGCGCATGGCCGATGTGTTGCTCGAGAAGGAGACCATCTTTGCGGAGGACATCGAGGCGGTGTTGGGTAAGAGCGCCCAGCAGATTGCCAAGGAGGCCCAGGCAGAGGAAGTGGCCCAGGCAGAGGAAGTGGCTCAGGCCGAGGAAACCTCGAATAATTAGTAATTAGTAATGTGAGATTGCCACGAGCCTAACGGCTCTCGCAATGACGAAGACTATGTCATCCTGAGTGAAACGAAGGATCTCCTCGCTGGCTACACGCTATCCACCGTCATTCCGAGGGAGCATAGCGACCGTGGGAATCCCCTCGCTGGCTACACACTATCAACGCGGGTTGTCGCTGGTCGGCTTTGAGGAGATTCTTCACTCCGTTCAGAATGATAGCGTATAGCGTTCAGAATGATACTAATGTACAGAAAGACAAATTAAACAGATAGAAGAGTATGAGTGATAAGATGCGAAATCTCATTGTGCGCACCATCAGTGGTGTGGTGTTGCTGGGTATTGTGCTTGGCGCTGCGTATGGCGGTGCCTATGCCTATGGCGCTTTCCTAATGTTTGTCGTGCTTGTAGGAATGTGGGAGTTCTACCGCATGGTTGCGGCTACGGGTGCTGTACCGCACCGAACACTCGGCCTTGCTGCGGGTATCGTGCTCTTTGTCACCGCGTTCTTCCTCTTCGATGGCTTCGTCAGTGAGGTGAGGAGCACCAACACGGCGGATATGCTCATTGGCGGAGTCCTCTACTTCTCGGTGCTCATACCGTTGTGCTTCGTTGTCGAGCTCTTCTACGACTCGGAGACACCGATTCGCAATGTTGCGACAACAATCATGGGCGTGCTCTATGTGGCATACCCCATGGCGCTGATGCTCTTCATACCGATACTCATCACGGGAGTGTGGCAGCCCGAGGCCTTCCTCTTCTACCTCTTCATCGTGTGGGGCAACGACGTCTTTGCCTACCTTACGGGCATCGCCTTCGGTAAGCATAAGATGGCACCGCGCATCTCTCCGAAGAAGTCATGGGAGGGCTTTGCTGGTGGCATCGCGGGTGCTATGGCCATGGGTGCTCTCGGCTCGTTTGTTGTGGGTGGCTCGTTGGGCATGTGGCTCGGCTTGTCGGCCGTTGTTGCCATCACGAGTGTCTTTGGCGACCTTGTGGAGTCGATGTTCAAGCGCGAGGCGGGCATCAAGGATTCGGGTAAGATTATGCCTGGTCATGGTGGCGTGCTCGACAGATTCGACGCACTTCTCATCTCGTCGCCCTTTGCCTTTGTCTACCTTATAGGCGCTCATGTGCTACTTGAAAATATGTAAACTAACTAACCTAAAACTACCATAAACTATGAAGATTAATAAGGAGGGTTATATCATTATATCTGTCACGGGCGTGATATGTGTTGCCTTGTGGCTTGCTGCGTTCTTCTTCATCGAGCCCGTTGAGAAGGTCGTCGATATATATCTTTGGATATTTGGCGTGTTGCTCTTCATCTTCTGGCTCTTTGTTACGGCCTTCTTCCGCCAGCCCCGCCGTGTGCAGATCCACGATGACGAACTCATCTTCTCGCCCTGCGACGGCCGTGTGGTTGTTACGGAGGTTGTTACCGATGACGAGTACCTCAGTGGCGAGATGCTTCAGGTCTCTATCTTTATGTCGGTTACCAACGTGCATATGAACTGGTTGCCCGTGGGTGGCGAGGTTGAGTACACCAAGCACCACCATGGTCGCTTCCTCGTGGCATGGCACCCTAAGTCATCTACCGAGAACGAGCGCACCACAACCGTCATCCGCCTCAAGGATGGCCGTAAGGTGCTCATGCGTCAGATTGCGGGCTTCGTGGCACGCCGCATCGTCAACTACATGAAGCCCGGCAAGAGGGTAGACCAGAATAGCGTCATGGGCTTCATCAAGTTTGGCTCGCGCGTAGATTTGCTGTTGCCCAAGGATTCGGAGTTGTTCGTGGAGATTGGCGACCCCGTAATCGGCTCGCAGACACCTATCGCACGCCTCAGCCGTAAGAAGTAGGGGCGAGTGAGAGTATAACCTTCAACAACGACAATAGCTATGAATACCGACAAGATTATCAAGGGCCTTGCTACGCTGGTCATCGTCGCTGCGGTGCTCGCAGTGCTCGGCTACTTGTGGCATGTCGTTGTCTATGTTGCTTCGGCCGCCATCCTTGCAATCTTGGGTCGTCCCCTTGTTAGGGCCATCTCTTCGGCTACGCTCTTCGGCAGGCGAATCTCGCGTGGCGTTGCTGCGGCCGTTACGCTTGTTGCGATATGGATTATTGCGGGAGTCCTTCTTTCGCTATTTGCTCCCTTGGTGCTCAACAAGGTATATGAGCTTGCCAACCTCGATTGGAGTGCTATTACACAGATGGTGCGCCAGTGGCTCATCGACGCCGAGGTATACCTCGAGCGAAGCCTCCCCGTAGATATCCCCAGCCTCGAACTCATGCTCAAGGATAGGGTGTGGAGCATCTTCACTCCTGAGATGTTGGAGGGCGTTGCGGGCTATATGCTTAGTGCCGCTATTGCCTTCTTCTCCATCTCGTTCATCACCTTCTTCTTCCTCAAGGAGGATGGCCTCTTCTATAAGGGCGTTGCGCTCTTCTTCCCCGACAAGTACCACGAGAATGTCTACCGTGCGCTGGACTCCATCACCAAGCTCCTCTCGCGCTACTTTGCGGGCCTGTTCGTTGAGAGCCTTATGCTTATGACCGTCATCTCGGTCGTTATGATGCTCTTCGGCATGGAGGTTAGCGATGCACTTATCATCGGCTTGATTATGGGCGTTATGAATGTCGTACCCTATGCTGGTCCCGTCATCGGCGCCTCAATTTCGTCGCTGTTGTCAATTGTTGCACCCATCGATGGCAACATCCTCTTCACCATCGTGGTGCTTCTCTCGACCATCGTCGTAATCAAGCTCATCGACGACTTCATCATTCAGCCTACGCTCTACTCGGAGCGTGTTCAGGCGCACCCCTTGGAGGTGTTCCTCGTAATCCTTGTTGCGGGATATATCGGCGGTGTGTGGGGTATGCTCTTGGCCATACCGTTGTACACCATCCTCAGAGTCTTCGCGCGCGAGTTCTTCTCGGAGTATAGCATCGTGCAGAAGCTCACTAACCAAATGACTAAATGACAATTATGACAGATATTATCGCGGAGGTGGTTCATGGCCGTAAGATAGGCCGCGCATTGGGCTTTCCTACGGCAAATATGAGCCTTGAGGGGTATAAGGAAATCGAGCGAGGTGTCTACCGCTCGTCTGTGGAGATTGACGGCACTCGCTATCGTGCTATGTCGAATGTGGGTGTTCGCCCCTCGGTTGGTGGCAAGGAGTTGTTGTTGGAGACCCATGTCATCGGCTTTTCGGGCGACCTGTATGGTCGAAAGTTGTGTGTTACGCTCGAGGAGAAGTTGCGCGACGAGAAGCGCTTTTCGTCCATCAGCGACCTCAAGGAGCAACTACAACGCGACTACGCCATCTGCGCGGGTAAGTAATCTTCCTATATGAAAAAGTTACATTATCTTGTCCCACAATTAAAAACAAAAAGACTATGAGTAGCTTTAAGAAAAAACTTAACGATTTCCGCCACGATGTAAAAGAGGAGATTTGCCGTCTGTTAAAAGATTTTTATCTTGAACAGAACATTGATCACCCAAATTTTGAGGAGGGTGAGGAATATGTTTTGGAGAGAGATGAATTTGCGGAAGATGATTTTTTCGTAAATGTTGTAATTCGTAATACTTGTGACGGGCAATCTTACGGTGAGTTACAAGAGGTACACAGGTGCATTGTTACACTTGACAATAACTTGTTTTTTGATTGTGGTGATTTTGAAGTTGAAACGGCTTGGGATGAATTTTCAACTGATGAACTTGTCGAAATTTATGAGTTTATTGTAAAAAACATTGGTGGAAAGTAATTTTTCCACCTTTTATAATTATAGCATGATTATCAGGGCAAACTGCAAGATAAACCTCGGCCTCTTCGTCACGCGTAAGCGCGAGGATGGCTACCACGAGTTGCAGACCGTTATGCTCCCCGTCAGCGAACTCTACGATGTTGTCGATGTGGAGCGTATGGAGTGTGAGGGTGTGCATTTTGAGGGCTCGGGCATCGAGGTTGACTGCCCCGCGGAGAAGAACTTGTGCGTGCGTGCTGCGCGCCTTATGCAGGAGCGCTATGGCGTTGGTGGCATCAGCATTAAGTTGGATAAGCGCGTGCCCTTTGGTGCAGGCCTGGGCGGTGGCTCGTCGGATGCTACGGCTGTCGTTGTGGCAGTGAATGAGCTCTATGGCCTCGGCTTGGATAAGCCCACCTTGGCATCGTTGGCTGCGGAGTTGGGCAGCGACACACCCTTCTTTGTATATAACACCCCGCAGTTGTGCGAGGGTCGTGGCGAGATTATGTCGCCCATTGATGTGGATTTGAGTGGTCTGTGGCTTGCCGTTGCTAAGCCCATGAACGAGGGCGTCTCTACGAAGGAGGCCTACTCGGGTATCAAGCCCAAGATGCCCACGGCGAGCCTTACTCAGTTGCTAAAGAGGGAGATTGGCGAGTGGCAGGGTAGTGTGTTGAACGACTTCGAGCCTCACATCTTCGAGGCGCACCCCACGATTAAGGCGCTGAAGCAGAGGATGTTGGATGCAGGTGCAGTCTATAGCGCCATGTCGGGCTCAGGCTCTGCGGTCTTTGGACTCTTTCGCGAGCGACCCACGCTGGAACTCCCCACCGACACATTCCTACATATAGAGCAGATAGAATAAAATAATGGAGGTCACCCCGAAGGGTAGCCTCCATTTTTGTTGTCGATATGAGATGTCATGCTGAGCAGCGCGAAGCATCCCCTCGCTGACCATACGCTATTAACTGTCATTCCGAGGGAGCATAGCGACCGTGGGAATCTCCTCGCCATACTATACACTATCAACGCGGGTTGTCGCTTGTCGGCTCTGAGGAGATTCTTCGTTACACTCAGAATGACAGAGCGTTGTGTTCAGAATGACATAGTCTTCGTCATTGCGAGAGCCGTTAGGCTCGTGGCAATCTCACATTCCTAATTCCTTAGAATGGCATATCATCTACCACGCCCGCGCCCGCAGCGTATGATGGCTGTGGCTCCTCCACGAATGGGGGCATGTTTGTTGCGGGAGCTGCGCCAGCCGCACCGACGGGCTGAACACGCCATGCGCGAACATCGGTGTACCACTTCCCCTGATAGTTACGGCTCTCGATGTCGAACGACACGAGGTAAGTCTCGCCCACGCGGAGGTTTGCCACCTCCTGACCCTTGTTCATGAATGTCACTGCTATCTCCTTGCCATACTGCTTGTTAGGCTGCTCGAATACTACTGTCTGACGCTCCCATGTACCGCGTGCCGACTGACCAGTCACCGCAGGGAGAATCTGCATTACTTTACCTTCAAAATCCATTTTTTAGACTATTTTATCGTTAATTTATTCCTTAATGTTTTCTGTTGTTTTATGTCATTGTGAGGCTGACACTATACATCGTCATTGCGAGGCATGGAACAAGCCGTGGCAATCTCACGCAGTATGTCATGCTGAGCGAAGTCGAAGCATCTCCTCGCTGACTACACACTATCAACGCGGGTTGTCGCTGGTCGGCTTTGAGGAGATTCTTCGTTACACTCAGAATGACAGAGTGAACACTCAGAATGACAGCACAGGACCCATCACTAATTATTTAGATTCCCACGGTCGCTATGCTTCCTCGGAATGACGGGGCACTTATGCCCTATGCCACCGAGCAAGGTATGCCCAACGCCTCCACGCGCTCGGCAATGGCACGCAGGTCATCCTTCTCCACCTTCGTGATTGTCTGACATGGGGTGTCGCGGTCAAGCGAGTAGACCATAACCTGCTTGGGCTTAAGCTCCTCTACCACCTTCAACCATGCCGCGACCTCCTCCTCGGTGGTGTTGTCCACGACCTTACCGAGGTACTCGCCACGTAGGAACATCGTCTGTAGGATGAAGTTGCCCTCGAACATCTTGAGCAACTCCACGGTGCGTGCCACGGTGTAGTTACCCTGTGGTTTGTTCATCAACTGCACGGTGGCGTCGAATGCCGAGTCGAGCTTAAGGATGTTGTTGTCCACACGCTCGAGCGCACGGCGCACATCCTCGCGGTGTATCTGCGTAGCGTTCGAGAGCACCGACACCTTGGCATTGGGGCAGTGCTTGTCGCGCAACGCTCTTGTGTCCTCGATTATCGCCTCGAAGTCGGGGTGCAACGTGGGCTCGCCATTACCCGCAAAGGTGATGACATCGGGGGGAGTGCCCTCACCGACCATCTTTGCAAGAGTCTCGTCAAGCATGGCGTATACATCCTCGCGGGCGTTAAAGCAGCGCTTGCCTGGGTGGTCGGCGTTCCAGCCACACTCGCAGTATATGCAGTCGAAGCTACACAACTTTGACTCTATGGGCAACAGGTTGACACCCAACGATATACCCAAGCGGCGTGAGCGCACGGGACCAAAGATTATGTTGTCGTATAGTGAAGTCATATTTTTATACTATTGGTAGGTTATAGGTTCTCCTCGGGCCTAATTTTTAGAGCCTTTAGCGCCACCGAACTTCGCACCATGCTTAGCCTGATATGCGAAGATGTTCTCCGAGTAGCTTGTTGTCTTGAACTCCGAGTCGCGCTTGCGCTTGAAAGCCACGGCGATGAGGCGGTCGACAAGCTCGTCGAACTTCACGCCCGTAGCCTCCCACAAATAGAACGACAATGAGCCAGGGATGGTGTTAATCTCGTTGACGTAGATGTTGCCGTTTGCCTCGTCAATCATGAAGTCGATGCGCGAAACGCCGTCGCAGGCCAATACGCGGAAGGTCTGGCACGCAGTCTTGCGGATGAATGCCGTAACATCCTCGGGCAAGTTCGCGGGAATCTCACGCACGGTAGAGTGCATGCCTTCGGATGGCTTATTCTTGCCACCACCCAAGTACTTGTCCTCGTAGCTAAGAATCTCGCCACTGCGCACGGGAGCCTCACATACCGAGGGCTCGCAGTCGTAGTAGTCGCCCAATACCGAGCAGTTTATCTCCTTGAGCTTCTCCACAAGGCACTCTACGATGATGCGCTTCGAGTACTTGATGGCGTTGTCCACAGCCTCCACCAGCTCCTCGCGGTTGTGCACCGCCTTGATGCCTACGGATGAGCCGAGGTTCGCGGGCTTCACGATAAGAGGGTAGTTCAACTTTTCGGCACGCGCCACACACGCCTCCTGCTCCGAGAGCCACTCCTTGTCCGAGAACCACATGTAGTCGATTACGGGGATGCCGCTCTCCTTGAGTATCATCTTCATCGTAATCTTATCCATGCCGTTTGCCGAAGCAAGGGGGTTGGGGCAGGCGTAGGGTATGCCCGTCATCTCGATGAGGCCCTGGAACGAGCCATCCTCGCCCGATGTGCCGTGCAAGCAGGGGAGTATGACGTCGATTGTCGTCACCACGTCGCTGCCGAACAGAGGCTTACGCACCTTGTAGAGCTTGTTGTCGCCATATATGGGGCGGAAGTATACCTCCTCCACCGATGCGAGCAACGCCTTCATATCGCGGTAGTTGTCCGTGGTCATGAGCTTGTCGCCAGTGTACCAGTGGCCCTCCTTTGAGATGTAGATAGGCACGATGTTGTACTTCTCGCGGTTCATCGCTGCCATTGTCTGTGCCGCTGTGATAACGGAGATCTCGTTCTCCACAGAGCGACCTCCGAATATTACACCTACATTGATTTTCATTGTCTTATATCGTTTTTAGTTACTTTGTCTACTTGAATGAGTCGGGCAGGTCGTTCTCGTACAACACCACATCTCCCGCCTTGAGGCGTGGCTGAAGCTCCGCCATTGCCTCCTTGAACGATGCTACGGTCGCCACACGCGCCATGTCGTATCCCGCAGCCTCGAGTCCCGCGGTTATAGCCTCGCGGTTTACCTCGTTCACGACGATTACGCCATCAGCCTTCGACGTTGCTATGTCTTGGCCGAATGCGCGGTTGTTGTCATACTGCTTCGCTCCCATCTCCACGAAGCCTGGTGTTACAACATATCGCGCACCCTCGGTCTCGAAACCACCCAACACCTCGAGCGCCATGCGCGCACCCGTGGGATTAGAGTTGTAGGCATCGTCGAGGATTGTGATACCTCCCGAAGTGCGCATGCTCAGGCGGTGCTCCACCTGCTCAATCTGCTTCACACCACGACGGCGCGCCTCTGTGCTCACGCCCATCTGCTCCGCAACGGCGAGTGCCGCGGTGATGTTGAGGATGTTGCCACGACCCAAGAGGTGCGTAGCGTAGTTGGCATCGCCCACACTAAATGTTGTGCGCTGTGCGCTGTAGACTACCTCTGTTGCACGGTAGTCTGCCTCGCAACTATCTATAGCATAGGTATTTACCTTGATGCCGTTAGCCTTGATATGGTTTAGTGCCGCCTCCGAGTCGATGTTCACGATGCCAAATCCATCAGCGGGCAACGCATCAATCAGCTCGAACTTTGTGCGTGCCACATTCTCCACCGAGCCGAAGGTCTCGAGGTGCATCTCGCCCACGGATGTCACGATACCCATGTGTGGGTGTACGAGGTCGCAAATCTCCTTGATGTCGCCCCTCTGCTTTGCACCCATCTCCACGATGAATACCTCGTGGTGGGGCTTCAGGTGCTCGCGTATGGTGCGCACAACGCCGAGCGTAGTGTTGAAGTTACCGGGTGTCATAAGCACATTAAAGCGCTCCGAGAGCACGCGGTGGAGGAAGTGTTTTGTAGATGTCTTGCCGAAGCTTCCCGTGATGCCGATGATGGTCAAGTGGGGCATGGAGCGGAGTATGCGCTTGGCGTCGTTGTAGTACCAGCGTGTTATGGCCGTCTCCATGGGTTTGTTTATGGCGTTGGCAAGGATAATCCAGTAGTCGAAGGTCGCCGCCATGAGCAAAGGCACGGCGTAGCGGTCGTCGAGGTAGTGTGCGCCAATGAGTGCTCCTGCAACGAGCAGATAGCGCGTCACGAGCAGACGCTTAACACGCATGGTGTATGCGAGCTTTATCTTGTACTCAATCGAGAACTCCGCTATTGCGATGGTGAGCATCCACAGCCCGAGGGGCAGAAGCAGTGCCCAGTGTTGTGTGAAGTATGTCGCCACGCCACCCACCAATGCCACCATGTTGGCGCGAGAGTGCCACTCGCCCGTAGAGCGCAGCCAGCGGTTGTAACGCTCTATGCGGTAGCTGTTCTGCTGAAACATCTGTGCCGAATAGCGCACCGTAGCGCACAAAAATGCCAACCACGCAAACCAAAAGAGGTATATTACTGCAATCTGCATATGCTACTCGATATTAAGAAACGACTTCAGTGATGCCATCCATAGTGCGGGCTGCTCCAACATCGCGAAGTGTCCCGCGCCATAGGCTACTACCAACCCCGCATTGGGCATGAGGCGCTCCATGGTGTGGGCATCAGCGAGGGGTGTTGCGGTGTCCTTGTCGCCCCAAAAGAGCAATACGGGTGCAACGATCTTAGGCATATATTTACAAAGGTCCTCGTTCACACACTTCGAGAGTATGGCACGCATCATGGGCGTTGCGCGGTTGTAGTCCGACGAGCCACCCTTCGCACGACGCTGCTCGATGATCATAGCCGCCTTCTGCTTGCCGATAAGGATGGGCAATGCGCGCTTCATGAGCTTGAAGGTGTAGACCTTGCGGTAGTAGGAGAGTGAGCGCTTGGGCTTCACGCCCGCAGCATCGGTGAGCACCACGCGTGCCACCTCGTTACGCGAGGCGTAGAGTATCGACACACGGCCACCGAAGGAGTGTCCCACGAGCGTTGGGCGCACCACGCCGAGCGATGATAGTAGTGCCTCGATGGAGCGTGTATACTCCTCGACGCCCCACACCTCCTGTGGCTCGTTGCTCTGGCCGAAGCCCGCAAAATCTACGGCTATGACTCTGAAGTGCTCCTTGAGCATGTCGGTTGTTGCCTGCCAAATGGTGTGGTCACAGCCCCAGCCATGTAGCAACACGATGGTATCGCCCTCACCCTCAATGGTGTAGGCTAACTCTATGTTGTTGTATGTAAAACGCGCATCCATAACGCACAAAGATACGAAAAAATAATTAGTATATACTAATTATCCGTAAAAAAAAAGAGACCCTGCGCGAATTACGCAAGGTCTCCGAAGTGTTGTATAGCAATCGCTCTACTTCTGAAATCCTATTAACTGAAGGTGCGACGGGGCTTGACCATTACGGCATTGCTCTCCATCTCGTTCTGGAGAGTTATCATGTCCACGATATTCTGTGCACACTCCACGCCACCAATCTCCACTACCATGTTCCACTGCACCTGGATGGTTACAATGCCATTCATGAGTGCCAAGTTGCTCATCACGCGGTTGTTGGGTGCGAGAATTATGACGCCATCCACATCGGTGTACTCGGCGAAGAACTCCGTACCCATGAGCAGGTCGTGCATTGTGGGCATATCCCTCAGCACAATGTTATGAGGCGAACAACCGAGGCGTGTGAGCTCTTCGATGAGCGCAGGAAGGTTTGTGTCGGTATATTCGGGAAATTCGCGCACGATGAGTACGCCGAACCTCATGTTGCTTGCGGGTAGGTTGCTCATGGTCTGATAGGATTACGGGAGGTGTTACTCCTTGATGTAGTTAGCGAATACGGCCTTAAGCTCGGGGTAAGTCTCAACAGCCTTCTTGTATGTAGCCTGAGCCTTAGCCTCGTCACCCATAGCCTCGTAAACCAAGCCGAGCTTGAGTGTGTTGTCGCCGTAGATGTCTACGTTCTTGCTTGCAGCGAGAGCCTTCTCGAACTTCGCAGCAGCAGTCTGGTAGTCGTTCTCCTCAACTGCGATGTCGCCAGCGAGGGTGAGAGCCATAGCGTTGATGTGTGCGCCGAGGTCGCCCTCAACGTTCTGCAACTTTGCGAGTGCAGCCTTAGCGTTAGCCAAGTCACCAGCGTAGAGGTAGTTAGATGCTGCCAAGAAGTAGCACATGTTACCTGAAGCGGTCTCGGGGTACTCGTTAGCGATAGCCATGTAAGACTCTGCAGTTGCTGCGTAGTCGATGTCGAGGCTTGTCTCGCCAGTCATCATGTTAGTGTTCTGGTAAACAAGTGCGGTGGCAGCCTGGCGTGCAGCAGCGTTCTGAGCAGCCTCCTTCTTCTCGCTGTGGTTAACGAAGAAGAAGATACCTACTGCGATAACTGAAACTGCTACAAGGCCCCACATGAGCTTGCTGCCATACTTGTCGAAGAACGACTCAATCTTAGTCTTGCTCTCAACCATGATGTCGGTCTCGGGCGTCTGTACTTTCTTTGTCATAAGTAGTTTTTATTTTTTAGTAATTTATAAATTCCGTGTATAGGAGTAATTCAACCTACAAAAGTACACAAAAAGTTTTAATTTCATAGCCTAAGGGCTAAAAAATCGATAATTTTCGCTATCTTTGTCCAAAACAACGATGCGTATGAGACTCGACAGGCTATCAATCATAAACTTCAAGAACATCGAGAGTGAGGATATCGCGCTCTCGGCGGGCATAAATTGCTTCGTCGGCGACAATGGTGCGGGCAAGACAAACATCCTCGATGCTGTGCACTGCCTCGCCTTTGCAAGGTCCATGCACACGCTCACCGATTCACAGTGTGTGCGCCATGGCGAGGAGGGCTTCATTGTCGATGGACGCTTCACACGCGACGACGACCGCCCCGAACAAGTGGTATGCTCATACACGCGACGTGGTGGCAAGACCCTCAAGCGTAATGGCAAGGAGTATGACCGCCTCTCGGAGCATGTGGGTAGCGTGCCCATCGTTGTTGTGTCGCCCGCAGATACGGCCCTCATCAGCGACTCTGCCGAGGAGCGTCGCAAATATTTCAACCGCTTCCTCTCGCAGATCGACCGCACCTATCTCACGGCACTCATGCGCTATAATGCTGCACTCCAGGAGCGTAACAAGCTGCTGAAGACTTCGCCTACGGAGGACATACTTCTCATCTATGACGCAATGCTAAGTGCCTCGGCAGATGTTATTTACGCCAAGCGCACCGAGGTTATTGCCGAGATGAAACCTCTCATCGCGGAGTTCTATGCGGCCCTCTCCGAGGAGCGTGAGGAGACAAGCCTCGAGTATCGCTCCGAGCTACAGACGGCATCGCTTTCGGAGTTGCTCTTGGCATCGCGCCAGAAGGATTTCGTCAACGAGCACACCACCTCGGGCATCCACCGCGACGATGTGCACTTCACGATTGGTGAGCACCCCTTGCGTAAGTTCGGCTCGCAGGGTCAGCAGAAGACCTTCCTCGTGGCGCTCAAGTTGGCGGAGTACACCTTGTTGGCACGCCATGCCGGTGCAAAGCCCATCCTCTTGCTGGACGACCTCTTCGACAAACTCGATATGCGTCGTGTGGCGCAACTGCTGAAGCTCACGGGAGGCGACTCGTTTGGTCAGATACTCATCACCGACTGCAACAAACACCGCTTGCAGCACACGCTGAGCGAGGCGGGTGTGGAGTACAAACTTATTAATATAATAAATGGTAAGGCACAGCTATGAGACGTACACAGACACGCGCTATAGGCGAGATATTGGAGGAGTTCTTCAAGCGCCCCTATGTAGCCCGCAAGGTTGCCGAGGGCAAGCTACCCGAGTTTTGGCGCGAGGTAGTGGGCGAGTATGTCGCAAGCCTTACGAATGAGGTGCGCCTCGAGCGTGGCATTCTGCATGTCAGCGTGAGCTCGAGTGTTGTGCGCAACGACCTCTTCTTCAAGCGCGACCAACTCATGCAACTCATCAACCAACGTGCAGGCATTCAGCTTGTCAATGCGGTCATAATCCGCTAATTCGGTGGCGACAAGGAGTAAAACAAGAGGCACCCCGCGGGATGCCTCTTATCTTTTATGTTATGCCGTCGGGGCGCTACTCCAACGTGTAGACGAGGTCCTCCATCTCGTGCATCAGTCTGCGCTGGTTGTCCTCGGGTGCGTAGAGCGCGAAGACGATTACCGTAGCCGTTGCTGAGTCGGGGTTGAAGATGGTGTACGCGGTGAATGAGCCACCCATGTAGTCGGTGCTCACCTCCCAGCAACCACGCAACTCAAGGAGGTTGTAGCCGTTAACCTCGACGATGTCGGCAACGATGTCGCGGTAGGTGTTCACCTGCATGCGTGAGCCTGTTACATCCTTGCTCGATATGGTGTTGAACTTGGTGTTTATGGCGTTCACGATGTCGGCACTTGCGCTCTGAATTCCCGCCTCGGGGTTGTATTCGGTGGTGAAGGCGAAGATATACTGCGCCTTGTTCTTGTAGTCACGGATGTACCATGTTAGCGACTCATCCGCGGGGTTTGCCTTCGAGAAGTTCGCGGGTATGAGCATCTTATATCCCGTAGCCGCGGTGAAGTCCTCCATCAACTGCTTCGCGGGCTTACGCTCGGCACCCTTGAGGTACTCCTCACGCTCGCTCGCTATCATCACCTCGCGCAACTCCTCGGCATTTGCCCAGATGAACTGCGCCGCCTGCTCGGGTGTTGAGGCCTTGACTGTGAGGCTAAGCTGTGGCACGGCGTACACATCCTCGCGTGTGGTGTATGATGGTGCCTCGGTTGAGGGTGTGATGTTGATATTTAGCAATATGCCATACTTCTTGTCGAACTCCGTAGCCTCGCTTGGCGATGTCTGCTTGGCGATGTCGAAGTAGCCCTGTGGTCGCACAAGGCCTGGGATGTCCTCCTCCAAGAGGTCGCATACGGCATCTGCCACGTCGCCCTCCCAAACCTCATCGTCGCAGAGCACCACGACCTGATAGTCGTAGCCCGCAGTTGTCTTGGCCTCGGGTGCCGACTCCACGCGGCAGCCCACAACGAGAAGCAATGTAGCGATAGCAGATAGGATGGTTGTTGTGTGTCTCATAATCGAAAATCTTTACACATTTCGTGCCGTCAAAGTTGGCGACACCTTAAATAATATAGACACAAAGATAACCATAATTTTCTATTTACGAAAAAAAAGTCTTATTTTTGCATCACGATAAACGTTGAGAGTAACACAATTTAAGGCTATGCGCGTAAACCCAGGCAAGATATTAAGGTGGCTGTTCCCCGATGTGGTGTGGGAGGTCGATGACCCCCATGGCATATACCTCACCTTCGACGATGGCCCCACGCCAGGCGTCACGGAGTGGATACTCCAAACCCTCGACCGCTACGATGCCAAGGCTACATTCTTCGTGCTGGGCAAGAACGTGGAGCTATACCCCGACCTCTATCAGATGATTCTCGACCGTGGCCACAAGGTGGGCAACCACACCTACTCCCACCAGAAGGGACTGACCATGTCCACGGAGCGCTACCTCGAGGATATAGACCTCGCAGCCGACATGGTGCATACGGAGCTCTTCCGTCCTCCCTATGCGCGCATCACACGCCCACAGGTGCGTGCCGTAGCCAAGCGCTTCCGCATAGTGATGTGGAGCGTGCTCTCGCGCGACTACAACCGCAACCTCTCGCCCAAGAAGTGTCTGCGTGGCACTATACGCGGCCTCAAGGGTGGCGACATCATATCGTTGCACGACAGCGCGAAGAGTTTCCGCAATACGAGCTATGTGCTACCCGCGCTACTACGCCATGCCCGCGAGAAGGGTCTCGAATGTAAAATCTTAGAACTATAACAATGAAAGTCATCGTAGCCATTACGGGTGCAAGTGGCGCCATCTATGCACGCCAGACCCTCGAGGTGCTCATCGCCCACCCCGATGTGGAGCGCATCGCCCTAATTCTTAGCGACCATGCCGAGGATGTCATGCAGGCCGAGGGTGTCACCCTCCCCACCTCGGAGCGTATCGTGCGCTACGCAAATAGCGATATGTGGGCATCGGTGGCAAGTGGCTCGGCACGCTGGGATGCCATGGTCGTAGTGCCCGCATCTATGGGTACTGTGGCACGCATTGCAACAGGCATATCGCGCACACTCATAGAGCGCGCGGCAGATGTTATGCTCAAGGAGCGCCGCCCTCTGGTCATGGTAGTGCGCGAGAGTCCCTACTCGCTCATCCACCTGCGTAACATGACCTCGCTCACCGAGGCGGGTGCCATCATCCTCCCCGCGTCGCCTTCGTTCTACTTCAAACCCTCGACCATCGAGGAGCTATGCCTCCCCGTAGCGTTGCGTGCCCTCGAACTTGCAGGCCTCAAAATCGACTACCGCGCGTGGGGTGAATAGCAAAAAAGAAGAATAAAAATTTGGAAATTCAGAAGAGATTTCTTACCTTTGTGTATTGCAAAAACTTAAACTAATTATACTATGGCAAATTTACGAGTATTGAAGAAGGAGATTGACTACCGTTTGGAGGAGTTCGTTTTCGATTGCGAGATGGCAGCGTTCGTGCAGCCTAATAAGGAAGAGAAGATTGTAGAGCTTATGCAGAAGAGCCTCGAGCTCCGCAACGCACTCTACCACAAGGCTAACAACCCCGCAGAGCCCAAGAACCGCACCCTCACTCGCAAGCACTACTCAGCATTGCGTCGTGACATGGTTGAGAGCTATGCAGGTCTCTTTGCAGATCTTAGCGCTGTCTGCGAGTAATTTGTTGTGATAAGTCGCAATCTGCGGCACATCACTAAAAGTAAATCACCCAAGGCTGTACGATTTAGTACTATCCTTGGGTGATTTCTTTTGTGATGCACCACATCTCACGACTTCTGACAACAAATTGGGTAGTGGTGCTAATTAAAGTTTGCAATGCGCCACTCTGACAGGAGATTGTAGGAAGAGATGTCATGCTGAGCAACGCGAACGTTGCGATTAAGCCGAGTGCAGAACAAGTTCACTTGTTATGCCGAGGCGGAGCAAGGTCGAGGAACTCAAGCATCTCCTCGTTAGCTACACACTATCCACCGTCATTCCGAGGGAGCATAGCGACCGTGGGAATCTCCTCGCCATACTACACACTATCAACGCGGGTTGTCTCTTGTCGGCTTTGAGGAGATTCTTCGTTACACTCAGAATGACAACACAAGCCATCATTACTCATTACTAATTCTAAAAATACTCCTCCCTATAGCAGTATTCGTTCCTTAGGGTCTCGAAACTCTCGGGGGCGCTCTTCAACATCTCCGTCTCCGCCACAATGTTGCAATACTCCGCTATGGTCGCACACATCTCCTCCCAGCCGATAAGGCGTGGGATGGTGGGCATAACCTCCGCGGGTCGCCACTCGGTGAGTGGTAGGCTGAAGTGTCGCGCTAATGTGTTGATACTCATAGCGGTGGCATTTGCCTTGCCCTGCTGTGAGTAGCCCGCGATATGTGGCGTGGCGAGCATGGCGCGTTGCAGTATCTCGTGGTTGAGGTGTGGCTCATCCTCCCATACATCGAAGGCATAGCGGTGGTTGCTCTCTGCCACGGCGCGATTATCCACCACGGCACCGCGCGAGGCGTTGAGTATCACTGCATTGGGTCGCATGGCCTCGATGCGCTCGCTATTTATAAGGTGGTGGGTTGTATCATCGAGGGGCGTATGTAGCGTTATGATGTCGGCCTCGCGGATAATGTGGTCGATGGGGTAGAACTCGCCGACCTCGCGCTCATGGCGTGGCGGGTCGCACATCAGAACCCTAAAGCCCCAGTGGCGGGCGTATTCCACAACCAAACTTCCTACATTACCCACGCCAACAACACCCAACGTATAATCCTCGGGGCGCTTGCCGTCGCTTTTGACGATATGCTTGAGCGCTGCTGCCACCCACTGTAACACACCGCGGGCGTTGCATCCCGCAGCCGAGGCTACCTCTATGCCCGCATCGTGGCAGTACTCTTCGTCGATGTGGTCGCGGCCAATGGTTGCGGTGGCTATGAACTGCACCTTCGAGCCCTCCAATAACTCGCGGCAACACTTCGTGCGTGTGCGCACTACGAGTGCATCGGCATCGCGTACAACGGCGCTATCTATCTCTGTACCTTTGCGATAGACAACTTCGGCGTAGGGCTCTACGACACCGCGTATGTAGGGTATGGCACTATCTATGATAACTTTCATAGAGTTTGAAGAATATGGTGTTTAATTTTTTAGCAAATATAGGTATTTTCTCCAAAAAAAATGTTAAATTTGCATGATATTTTGGCATTCAGAAGATATAAATTTATAGCGATATGGAGCGTATGAAGTTTGATCCCAATGGAGCGATTCCCGATAATGGTAACTACTTCGGTATTCCCCTCAAGCCCGAGGCGGCAGCTTTGGTGCTTATCTCTGCGCCCTGGGATTTGAGTCTCAAGGTGCGTAATGGTAGCTCGTACGCCCCCGATGCCATCATCGAGGCGTCGCGCTCTGTCGACTTCTTCGAGCCTATGGCGCCCGACAGTTGGCGCAAGGGCATTGCAACCGTGCCCATCGACTACACCATTCAGGATATGTCGCACCGCTTGCGTTCGGATGCCGAGCGTATCGTCAAGGTCAACGACAAGCAGAGCGGTACGCCCTTCGATAACCTCGTCTATGAGCGTAGTCTGCGTCGCGTCAACGAAGGCTTCCAGATGCTAAACGAAAATATCTACAATCAGTCGCAGACATGGCTTCGCGAGGGCAAGATTGTGGGCCTTGTGGGTGGTGACCAATCTGCTGCTTATGGCCATATACGCGCCGTTGCGGAGCATCATGGCTCATTGGGTGTGTTGCACATCGACTCGAGTTGCAACCTCAAGAGTTGCCATCAGGGCTTCGAGTTCTCTCATGCCTCGGTCATGCATAATGTCTTGCGCGATGTGCCACAGGTGGAGCGCCTGGTGGGTGTTGGTGTTCGTGCCTTCAGCCCCGAGGAGTGGCAGCGTGCCGAGAGCGACTCGCGCATAAAGCTCTTCACGGGTCAGTCCATATGGTCACGCCACTTTGAGGGTGTGCTGTGGTCGACCATCTGCAACGAGATTGTGGAGTCATTGCCCGAGAATGTATATGTCTCGCTCGATGTCAACGGCCTCACAGTGGAGTGTTCGCCCCACAACGGCATGGTCGTAGCGGGTGGTGTTCGCTTCCCCGAGGTTATCTACCTCCTTGGCAAGATTGTCGACTCGGGACGCAAGATTGTGGGCTTCGACCTCTCGGAAGTGGTGCCCGATATGGACGACAAGACCGATGCGGCTATCGCCTCGCGCCTCTTGTATAACATTTGCAGCATGGCGCTCAAGAACCACGACGCGCCAATGGTATTGTAATATAGTAAAACCCTAAACTATAACTATTATGCACGGAGTAACTAACGTTGAGCTATGGATGGTCATACCCTTTGCCATCATGTTGCTCACCATCGCCATCGCACCGCTTGTTGCGGAGCACTTCTGGGAGAAGAACCGTAATAAACTCATCTTCACAGCAGTAATCTCTGTCGTCACGGTGGCCTTGTTGTCGTCGTTTGGCTTGGGTGGCGCTATCGTGCACAACATCCTCTACGACTACATACCCTTTGTGATGTTGCTCTTGGCGCTCTTCGTGGTTACGGGAGGTATACGCATCAGTGGCGATATTGCGGCTACGCCACTTGTCAACACCTTTATCCTTGGTGCGGGCTTCGCCATGGCCTCGGTGATGGGTACTACGGGTGCGGCGATGTTGCTCATACGCCCCTTGTTGCAGATTAACCAGCAGCGCACGCATAAGGTGCACACCGTGCTCTTCTTCATCGCGCTGGTTGCCAACTGCGGTGGTCTGTTGACTCCGCTTGGCGATCCTCCATTGTTCTTGCTCTACTTGCGTGGTGCAAGCTTCGCGTGGTTCTCGACGATGTTCCCACAGTGGCTCACCGTTGGTGCTTTGCTCTTGGCTCTCTATATGGTTGTCGACCGCTACTACTACGCCAAGGAGCCTGCCGAGGCTAAGCTGCGTGACAAGACCGAGCAGGAGCCTCTTAGAGTTCAGGGTGTGCGTAACTTCCTCTACTTGGGCATGGTCATCGCTGCGGTGTTGTTCCTCAATTCTAACTACATCCCCGCAATGGCCGAGGAGCACGCTCCGCTGTATCTCAAGTTCTTGCGCGAGATAGCCCTTGCTGTGATCATCCTGTTGTCGTGGTTCACCACCCGCCGACAGATTCGTAAAGATAACCACTTTACATGGGAGCCCATCTCGGAGGTTGCCATTCTCTTCGTGGGTATCTTCATCACGATGACCCCCGCGATGTTGTACCTCAGAGCCAATGCCGAGCTCTTGGGCCTAAGCGAGCCATGGCAGTTCTACTACTCTACGGGAGCGCTCTCATCGTTCCTCGACAATGCCCCCACGGCCGTGGCATTCTATGAGGTGGCTATGGGATTACCTACGGCCGACGTGGATATCGTTGCTGGCATCCCCGCAATCCTGCTTCAGGCGATATCGCTGGGTGCGGTGTTCTTTGGCGCTATGACATACATTGGCAACGGCCCCAACTTCATGGTCAAGGCCATCGCCGAGCAGGAGGGCATCAAGATGCCATCGTTCTTTGGCTACATCCTTAAGTTCACGCTCGTGGTGTTGCTCCCCGTCTACATCATCGTGCAACTCATCTTCCTGCCGTTCTAACGTAACATACTTATAGATAATATAATGAGAAAAACATTTATCGCAATAGCATCACTTGCACTTATGGTGGCGTGTGGAGACAAGACTCCCACAGCACCCTCAGCCCCTGAGATGCGCACAAGTGCCGATTCTATGTCCTACGTCATGGGCATGAACATCGGTCGCAACCTCATCGACGCGGACTCCATGCTCAATATCGACCTCGTTGCCGAGGGTATGCGCGACGCCTACCGTGGCGAGGCGCGCCTAACGGATGAGGAGGCACGCATGGCCTTTATGAAGTATATGAACTACGATAACTATGAGCGTATCAAGGCCTTCGAGGCGCAGTACCTCGAGGAGATTCGCCGTGCCGACCGCAAGTTCGTGGCCACCAATTCGGGCCTTACTTACAAGGTTGTGGAGCTTGGCGACCTTAAGACCTCAGTGCGCTCCAACCGCGATACGATGCTTATGCGCTACCGCCTTGTCGATATGTCGGGTGCGGTGCTCGATACCACCTATCTGCGTGCCGACACGTTGCGCATAGCGGCGGGTCAGTTGCCCAAGGGTGTGCTCGAGGCTACGAAGCTCATCGGCAAGGGTGGTCACATCGAGGCGTGGGTACCCTCGCAGCTCGGCTATGGTGCTGATGGCTGCGACTCGTTGGGCGTCAAGCCTAACACCATCCTCTACTACGAGATGTGGCTCGTGGATGTTGAGAAGCGTTAATCCTAAAAATCATTATAACACATGAAGAAGATTCTATTTTTTGCAGTCGTAGCAGTGGCGTTGGCATCGTGTGCAGAGGCAACGACAGAGAATGCCTACTACTTCGACAAGGAGGTTTCGCGCCTCTATAACGACCCAAATGCCGAGATGGATACCCTCTCATATGCTGCGGGTATGAACGTGGGCCTTGTTGTATCTGTTCAGAATGCAGACTTCGAGCTCGACACCGAGGAGGTTATCAAGTTGCTCGACAAGGAACTTAAGAAGGTTAGCTCCGACCAGAAAAAGTTGGACGAGGTTAACGACTACCTCTCTACATACTCAAGCGAGATTGTGCGCCCCTATATGATGGCTAAGCGCATGAACTCTATGGCGAAGACCGACCGCCCCGACACCTTGCAGCTCCCCGTGTTGTACACCGCGGAGTATACCAAGGACAAGTTCTGCTCGTCGTTAATTCTCGCCGTTGCCGATGGCATGCGTAAGCAGAACCTCCCCGTAAACCTCCACTGGGTGTACCAGGCGATTCGCGATGCTGCTAACGTAAAGGATAAGAGTGAGATAGACTCTGTTATGGCAATCACCGAGGCGGAGTTTGCCCAGACCTTGCGCGACTACATGCAGCATGATTTGTCTATCTACACTGCCGATTGCGCGACAAAGTGGATGGAGGGTATATCTGCTAAGAAGACCGTTAAGACGTTGACCGATGCCGATGGCAAGGAGACAGGCGTCTACTACCGCATTAATAAGGCTGGTGGCGAGCCTAAGCCCGTGAATGCTACCGACTCTATCGCTGTAAAGTATGAGGTCTACTCGCGTACAGGTAAGCTCTTGGAGTCTAACGAGATGTTCATCAAGAACCTCAAGAAGCAGCGTGAGCAGATTGAGAAGAACACCATGTTGCCCGTTGAGATGCGTCAGACATATATCGATAAGATTGATGCCGAGATTGCTAATAGCGACCTTCGTCAGCTTCCTTTGAGCACCTTCATGCAGAAGCATGTTCAGGATGCTCTTAAGCTCATTGGTAAGGGTGGCGAGATTACCATCTGGCTCAACGCAAACAAGGCCTTTGGCCCCACTGCAACTAAGATACTACCCATCAACGAGGCTGTCGTTGTGAACGTGGAGCTTGTCGATGTTAAGACTATTAAGCCTACTCCTAAGCCTGTTGGCAACGTCGTTACTCCCGATATGCCCAGCTTTAAGGGTAAGGTAGTTCCCGATGCTAAGGCATCGCATAAGGCATCGAAGCCCACTATTATTCCCGTTCAGAAGTAGGGATAGGGTAGCATTAAATAAATTAGACCTTGCATTGCGCATGGTCTTTTTTTTATGCCCACTTGTGCGATGTCGTGTTCGCGGGTACGCAAAAAAATACTCTTGAGCTACTTGCCCAAGAGTATTTTTGCTTGTTTGAGTGCAGCATCCGTAATCTCGCTTCCCGAGAGCATCTTCGCAATCTCGCCCACGCGCTCCGTCTTCGAGAGGTGGCGGATGTTGGTGCGACCCTCCTCCTTATACACCACAAAGTGCGCTCCGCTTTTGGATGCCACCTGTGGCAAGTGGGTGATGTCGACAATCTGCATCGACTCGGCAAGGCGCGCGATGATGTCGCCCATGGCATCGGCAATACGGCCAGATACACCCGTGTCTATCTCGTCAAATATCACTGTGGGCAACATGCGCTTCTCGGCGATAAGTGCCTTGAGTGCCAGCATTATACGCGAAAGCTCACCTCCCGATGCTATGCGCTCCACGGCGCCAGGCTTCGTAGTGCGGTTGGCGGTAAACAGGTATGCAACGCTATCTGTGCCAAGTGGGGTGTAACTCTCAGTCTCTGCGACCTCCACCACAAACTTAGCATCCTCCATGCCGAGCATGCGAAGGGTCTCTACCACGCTTGTCTCGAGGTGCTTAGCCACCTCCACGCGTGCCTCGTGTAGCGCATGTGCTGCTACGCGACACTCCTTGTCAGCCTCGGCGATGCGTGCCTCAAGCTCACGAAGTGCGGTGTCGCTATTATCTATCGTTGCGAGGCGCGCCTCAAATGCTGCGGCCTTTGCCAAGAGGTCATCATACGACTCTGCGCGGTGCTTCATCTCGAGCGAGTAGATGGTGTTGAGTCTGTCGCTCAGCTTCTGCAACTTCTCGGGGTCGGCATCTATGCGCTCGGCCTCGTCTGCCGCCGTCGTGCTTATATCCTTAAGCTCCGCAACCACCGACTTCAGACGCTCTGCAATCGTAGCACCCTCGGCGTAGCGGTCACCCAATGTCTCCAACTCGCGCTGTGAGCGTGTGAGCGCAACCACGGCACCCAACTCCTCATCATCCAGCGCATTACGCAGTGCTGTAAGCGCCTCACCAATGCGGTCGGCACTCTCCAGCGTCGCCAATGTCTGCTCGGTCTCTGCCTGCTCGCCCTCCTTGAGCTTCGCAGCGCGGAACTCCTCCACCGTGTAGCGCAACCACTCCTCATCCTTGCGTGCCGACTCCATCTCTGCCGACATCGCGCGGTGCTCGCTGCGTAGCGCATTTAGCGTGGCAAGCTTTGCGGTGTATGCCTCCATAAGTGGTGCATTGCCCGCAAGCGTATCGAGCGTCGTTGTGCGGAACTCCTCCGAACCAAGTATCAGGTTCTGGTGCTGCGAGTGTATATCCACGAGGTGCGCACCGAGCTCCTTAAGCGTAGCCAGCTGCACGGGCATATCGCCCACAAAGGCGCGACTCTTACCCGCAGGCGTTATGACGCGACGAATGGTTACCTCCGCCTCATAGTCGAGGTCGAGGCTCTCGAAGAGGTGCTTAAGGTCGAGTCTTGCGATGTCGAACGAGGCCTCCACCACGCAGTTGCGCTCGAGGTCCTTCGTAGCCTGACCCTCGTTCTTTGCGCCAAGCAGCAGACCCAGCGCACCGAGGAGGATTGACTTACCCGCACCCGTCTCACCGGTGATGATGTTGAGGTGCTCGTCCCACTCAACGTGGAGCGAGTCGATAAGGGCGTAGTTCTCTATCGTTAAGCTCTTAAGCATCTCTGTATTACTTGTTTAGTCTCTCAATCTTATCCACGATTACTGCCGCCACCTCGCGCTTCGACATCAGGGGATGCTCCTCGCGGCCATTGCGGTCGATGAGCGTAACCTTGTTTGTGTCGCCACCAAAGCCTGCACCCTTATCGCGCAACGAGTTAAGCACCACGAAGTCGAAGTTCTTGCGCTCGAGCTTACCCTCGGCGTTAGCCTCCTCGTTGTCGGTCTCAAGTGCGAAGCCCACAAGTGTGCGACCCTCCTTGGTCTTACCCAACTCCGCAGCGATATCCTTGGTGCGTACGAGCTCTATGCGAAGGTCGTCATCCGACTTCTTGAGCTTCTTGTCTGCCACAACGGCGGGTGTGTAGTCAGCAACCGCTGCGCACATAACAGCGCCATCAGCCTCGCGCCATGCCTCCACCGCAGCGTTGTACATATCTGCTGCCGAAAGCACATCCACACGCTCCACACCAGCGGGTGTAGGTAGGGTAGTACGGCCACTGATAAGCTTAACCTCGGCACCACGCTTTGCCAACTCCTCGGCAATGGCATAGCCCATCTTGCCCGTAGAGTGGTTTGTGATGTAGCGCACGGGGTCGATAGCCTCAATCGTAGCGCCCGCAGTGACGAAGTAGCGTTTACCCTCAAGGCTCTTATTCTCGCCCTTAGCAAAGATAACCTTAACCTGCTCGACAATCTCCTCGGGCTCTGCCATACGGCCCTTGCCCACCAAGCCACTTGCCAACTCACCAGCCTCAGGCTCGATGATGGCTACGCCACGCTCCGCGAGGGTGCGTAGGTTCTGCTGTGTGGTGATGTGGGCATACATGTCGAGGTCCATAGCGGGAGCTACGGCAACGACAGAGCGTGCCGAGAGGTAGGTCGTAAGCAAGAGGTTGTCAGCAATGCCCGTAGTCATCTTGGCTAGGGTATTTGCCGTTGCGGGAGCTATGAGCAACATATCTGCCCACTCGCCGAGCGAGACGTGAGAGTTCCACTCGCCATTCTCGGGGTTGAAGAACTCCACGAGGATGGGGTGCTTCGATAGTGTCGCCATCGTAAGTGGCGTGATGAACTGCTTAGCCAGTGGTGTCATGATGACACGCACCTCGGCACCCTCCTTCACTAAAAGACGGCACAGCATAGCTGCCTTGTAAGCTGCTATGCTGCCTGTGATGCCGAGTATGATATGCTTGCCTTTGAGCTGCATAATCCTATCTCTTTATGTTCTACGGTTGACCCTACTCCTTGTCGCCGTGGCGGAAGTAAACCTCACCATCGAGGAACTCCTCAGTAGCGATGATTGCGGGCTTTGGAAGACGCTCGTAGTAGCGTGAGATCTCAATCTGCTCGCGGTTCTCGAATGTCTCCTCTACAGCGTTGTCGGTGGGAGCAGAGAAGTCAGCAAGCTTGCGGTTGAGCTCAGTCTTGAGCTCTGTAGCAATCTGGTTTGCGCGACGAGCGATGATGTTGATGCTCTCGTAGATGTTGCCTGTGGGCGAATCGAGGTCTACCAACTTGCGGGTAATGGTGTTGTTTGGAACGTTCTTCT
This sequence comes from Alistipes sp., assembly GCA_045634725.1. Lineage (GTDB taxonomy): Bacteria > Bacteroidota > Bacteroidia > Bacteroidales > Rikenellaceae > Alistipes. The sequence continues at coordinate 27,457 of JAZRAT010000104.1, forward strand.
TAATCTCCATAGTCCTATATGTTTTTGTCTTAATTATCGTT
>JAZRAT010000105.1:0-14676 GCA_045634725.1 Alistipes sp.
GTGTGCGGTAGCGATGAGCACGGTGTGCCCATCACAATCAAGGCAAAGAAGGAGGGTATCACACCCCAGCAGGTTGTAGACCGCTACCACGAGATTATCGAGAAGTCGTTCCGCCGCCTCGGCATGTCTTTCGACATCTACTCACGCACATCATCACCCACACACCGCGTAACAGCTTCGGAGTTCTTCCGCAAGCTCTACGACGAGGGTAAGTTCATCGAGCAGACATCGGAGCAGTTCTACGACGAGGAGGCAAAGACATTCCTCGCTGACCGCTATATCGTGGGTACATGTCCCCGTTGCCAGAACGAGAAGGCCTATGGCGACCAGTGCGAGAAGTGTGGCTCTACGCTCTCTCCCGACGAGTTGATCAACCCCAAGAGTGCAGTATCTGGTGCTGTGCCCGTGAAGCGCGAGACAAAGCACTGGTACTTGCCTTTGGATAAGTATGAGGGCTTCTTGCGTGAGTGGATTTTGGAGGGTCACAAGGAGTGGAAGTCTAATGTATATGGTCAGTGCAAGAGCTGGCTCGACCTCGGCCTCCAGCCCCGCGCCGTAAGCCGTGACCTCGACTGGGGTATCCCCGTGCCCGTGGAGGGTGCTGATGGCAAGGTGCTCTACGTATGGTTTGACGCCCCCATCGGCTACATCTCGGCTACGAAGGACCTCACACCCGACTGGGAAAAGTACTGGAAGAGCGAGGACACAAAGATGGTACACTTCATCGGTAAGGATAACATCGTATTCCACTGTATCGTATTCCCCTCAATGCTTAAGGCTCATGGCGACTACATCTTGCCAGAGAACGTCCCAGCAAACGAGTTCTTGAACCTCGAGGGTGACAAGATATCTACATCGCAGAACTGGGCTGTATGGCTCCACGAGTATCTCGATGAGTTCCCAGGCAAGGAGGATGTATTGCGCTATGTATTGTGCGCTAATGCCCCCGAGACCAAGGATAACGACTTCACATGGAAGGACTTCCAGGCACGCAACAACTCAGAGCTTGTTGCGGTGTTGGGTAACTTCGTTAACCGCGCCTTGGTGCTTACGAAGAAGTACTACGACGGCGTGATTCCCGAGCGTGGCGCGCTTACGGAGTATGACGAGGCTACAATCGAGGAGTTGCAGAAGATTAAGGCGTCGTTGGAGCGCAACATCGAGCACTACCACTTCCGTGAGGCGTTGAAGGATGCTATGGCATACTCGCGTATCGGTAACAAGTATCTCGCCGACACAGAGCCTTGGAAGGTCGTTAAGACAGACCCCGAGCGCGTTAAGACCATCCTTAACATCGCGCTTCAGATCACTGCGAACACCGCTATCGCCATCGAGCCCTTCATGCCATTCTCGGCAGAGAAGATGCTCAAGATGCTCGCCGTGGATAAGTTCGGTTGGGAGCAGCTCGGCTCTATGGAGCTCATGGCTGCGGGCCACACAATCGGCGAGGCACAGCTCCTCTTCGAGAAGATTGAGGACGATGTAATTCAGGCACAGCTCGACAAGCTCGAGGCGTCACGCAAGGCGAAGCTCGCTGCGGAGGCTGCACAGAATGTCACAGAGCAGAAGGCGGAGGTTACGTTCGACGACTTCCAGAAGATGGATATCCGCGTATCTACAATCCTTGAGGCGGAGAAGGTGGCAAAGACTAAGAAGCTCTTGAAGCTCACCATTGACACAGGCATCGACAAGCGTACCATCGTTTCGGGCATCGCAGAGTACTACACTCCCGAGCAGCTCGTAGGCCGTCAGGTGCTCGTCTTGGCTAACCTCGCACCCCGCGAGATTAAGGGCATCGAGTCACGCGGTATGATCCTCATGGCAGAGGATGCACTTGGTCGCCTTGTGCTTGTTCAGCCCGAGGATAAGACCATGTCTGGCGCGATGATTGGATAGTATAACATATTGATAGTTAATGGGTTAGCCTTAGATTTTTGAGACAACCTAAAATAAAATATAACCAACTAAACTTAACTTTTTACTATGGAAAACATTAAATGGGGAGAGCTTGGTTTTGCCTACTACAAGACCGCTTTCAATGTACGCTACCACTACGCTAACGGTCAGTGGAGCCAGATGGAGGTAACCGACGACGAGTACATCAAGATGCACATGTCGGCTGCTTGTTTGCACTACGGCTTGGAGATCTTCGAGGGTCTTAAGGCTTTCCGCGGTGTTGATGGCAAGGTTCGTTTGTTCCGTCCCGAGAAGAACGCACGGCGTATGATCAACTCAGCTAACCGTCTCTGCTTGCCCGCTCCTACTGTTGAGCAGTTTGTTGAGGGTTGTGTTGAGTGCGTTAAGCGTAACCTCGACTTCGTTCCTCCCTACGAGACTGGTGCGTCGCTCTACTTGCGTCCTACCCTTCTCGGTACTAAGACTTGTCTCGGTGTTCGCGCTGTTGACGAGGCTGATCTTATCATCTTCTGTGCTCCTGTAGGTCCTTACTTCAAGGGCGGTATGGCAGCTATCAAGGCTCTCATCATGCGTGATCAGGACCGTGCTGCTCCACGTGGAACAGGTGACGTAAAGGTTGGTGGTAACTATGCTTCTTCAATCTGGTCACTCGAGGAGGCTCACCGTAAGGGCTTCTCTAACGTTCTTTACCTCGATGCTGCTACTCACTCTAAGGTTGAGGAGTTCGGTGCTGCAAACTTCTTCGGTATCAAGAACAACACTTACGTAACTCCTAAGTCATCTTCAATCCTTCCTTCAATTACCAACATGACTCTTCGTGAGATTGCTAAGGATCTTGGTTTGACAGTTGAGGAGCGCGACATCCCTGTTGAGGAGCTCGCTACATTCGAGGAGGCAGGTGCTTGCGGTACTGCAGCCGTTATCTCTCCTATCGGTGCTCTCTACGATCTTGACAACAACGTTACATACGACTACGGTATGAAGGTTGGTGAGACTTGTAAGAAGATGTACGATCACCTCCAGGGCATCCAGTATGGCCGCGTAGAGGATACTCACAACTGGAATGTTCTCGTTGAGTAAATTCTCGTGAATTTCTTGTGAATTTCTTGTGATAGTGGCGCGTTAGCGGCACATCCCTAAAAGTAAACCACCCAGATCTGTACTATTTGTACTATCTCTGGGTGGTTTCTTTTGTGATGCACCACTACCACACCACTCTGACAAGAAATTCGGTTGTGGTGTTGATGTATATTCTCCCTATCTGTATTTAGTATAAGCCCATAAAAAAGTGTTCCACGTGGAACACTTTTAATATATGGGTATCCTTTTTCGCTTACTACGCTCTCGTTATCGGCCGAATTTTACCAACAACACATTAATATCTGCTGGCGATACGCCTGGTATGCGCGAAGCATGACCGATGGTTGCGGGTCTGATTCTGCTCAATTTCTGACGTGCCTCGATAGTTAGAGACTGCATCGCGTTGTAGTCGAAGCCCTCGGGAATCATGATATCCTCCAATCTGTGCATCTTGTCGGCATAGTATTTTTCGCGCTCGATATATCCGCGATACTTAATTTGTATCTCTGCCTGCTCGATAACCTCTGCTGAGAAATCGTTCGCCTCGACAAATTTCTTTAACCTTGGCACAGCCTCCATCAGCGATTTCATCGTCACATTACTGCGCAAAACGATGTCATAAAGCTTTTTTCCTTGCGTCAAAGGCTCTTCGCCGAGCGAAATTAAATAGCTGTCAATTTCGCCTATTTTGACCGATGTCTTACGGAGCATCGAAATAAGCGATTCTACGGCCGTATTTTTTTTGAGCAAATTTTCGTATTTATCCTCGCCAACAAGTCCAATTTCGTGACCCAACGGAGTGAGTCGCACATCGGCATTATCCTGTCTTAGGAGGATGCGGTACTCGGCACGCGAGGTGAACATGCGGTAAGGCTCGTCGACACCTTTGGTCACGAGGTCGTCAATCAGCACGCCGATATATGCTTCGTCGCGCTTAAGCACGATGCCGCTCTCGCCTTGCAGTGTACGGTGTGCGTTGATGCCCGCCATAAGACCTTGCGCCGCTGCCTCCTCATATCCTGTAGTTCCGTTCACCTGACCCGCGAAGTATAGGCCCTCGACGAGCTTGGTCTCGAGCGTGTGCTTGAGCTGTGTGGGTGGGAAGTAGTCATACTCGATGGCGTAGCCTGGGCGATAGACGTGCACATCTTCAAGGCCCTTGATTGTGCGTAGTGCCTCGAGTTGCACCTCGTATGGTAGTGATGACGAGAAGCCATTGAGGTAGTACTCGTTGGTGTTGCGACCCTCGGGCTCGAGGAATAGCTGGTGCTGCTCCTTATCTGCGAAGGTGCGGAGCTTGTCCTCGATGCTTGGGCAGTAGCGTGGGCCTATGCCAGAGATGGTGCCATTGAAGAGTGGTGAGCGGTCAAAACCCGTACGCAGGATGTCGTGTACCTCCTTTGATGTATAGACCATAAAGCATGGTAGCTGATTCTTAACCGCCTCTGTATCAAGGTCATACGAGAATTTTGTGGGTTCTGCATCTCCCTCCTGCTGCTCCAAGGCCTCGAAGTTTATGGTGCGCCCATCGAGACGTGCTGGTGTGCCTGTCTTCATACGACCCGTCTCGAAGCCGAGTCTTGCGAGTTGCTCCGTGATGCCATATGCCGCCTGGTCTCCCGCGCGGCCACCTGCTGCCTGTGCTGCGCCGCAGTGCATAACGCCACCGAGGAATGTTCCCGCGGTGAGCACCACCCTACTTGCCTCAATCTCCACGCCCATTCGCGTTTTAACGCCCCTTACACGCGGTTTCTCGCCCGAGTGGTCTAGGAGTATCTCTGTGACGGAATCCTGCCACAAATAGAGATTAGGCGTGTTTTCAAGGGTACGGCGCCAGAGGCGTGAGAACTCCGCCTTGTCGCACTGCGCACGTGGGCTCCACATCGCTGCGCCCTTTGAGCGATTGAGCATGCGGAACTGAATGGCACTCTTGTCTGTAATCCTCGCCATCATGCCACCTAGAGCATCTATCTCTCTCACTATCTGACCTTTAGCCACGCCACCCACAGCGGGGTTGCACGACATGGCAGCAATCTTCTCCATGTCGATGGTGATGAGCAGTGTGCGTGAGCCGAGGCGTGCCGCAGCAGATGCCGCCTCACAGCCCGCGTGGCCCGCGCCGATGACAACTATGTCGTAACTCAGCTTCATAGAATCTCCTCGCGTAGAAGTTTGAGGTAGCGGTTTTCGAGGCGACGCATCTCCTTCTCTGCCCATGGGCTCTTGTCCTTATGTCCGCAGAGGTGTAGCGCGCCATGCACGATGATGCGACGCATCTCGTTGAAGGGTAGTGCGCCATAGATGTCGGCATTATCCTCCACCGTTGCCACGTCGATGTATACCTCGCCTGCAACGATGCCCTCCTCTACCCTGCTCTCGCGGTCCTCGAACGTGATGACATCGGTGTAGTAGTCGTGGCCGAGGAAGTCGCGGTTCATCTGTCGGTGGAAGTCCGACGAGCAGAATATGTAGTTTATCTCGCCCGCCTTGTAGCCCTCGCGGCGTATAACCTCGGTTATCCACCTGCGGAGTGCTAATCGGTTGACGGGTAAGTAATTACAGTCTTGCTTGTAAAAGTGTATCATAGTATAAGACTATTATTTCTTGAAGAAGTTCGATACGAAGAGCTGTTTCTGTGAGTTACGCTCGTAGACGGCAATTCGTATGTAGTAGTACTCCTGACCCTTGGCGTTTATGCCACGGCCTATGGTGCCTATCTTCTGGTCCTTTTTCAGTACGTCACCCTTCTTTACGCATACCGAGCTGAGGTTTGTAAACGTCACAAGATGAGCGCCATAGCTTAGATATACGGTGTAGTGGTTGGTGCGCTCCATGCGTACAATCTCCTCTACCCTGCCCTCGTGCATGGTATGCACACTGTCGCCCGCCTTACCGGTTACTGTTGCGCCGTAGCCCTCCTCGGTGAGTGTGCCACCCGCCACGGGGAGGTTCAGACCGCGTGTAGACTTCGAGAATGATGAGCCCACGGTGTTATTCTTGATGAGTTTCTGAAGCTCTGCTACGGCCTTCTCGTGGAGCTTCTCCTGCTTGCGTTGCTGGTCTATAGCCTCCTTCTCGCGCTTCGAGAGCTTGTTGTAGGAGCGTTGTGCCTCTACCCTATCATCCTCCAGTTCGCGACGCTCCTTGTCCAGCGCTTGGGCTACGGAGTCGAGCTCGTTGCTACGTGCTGTGAGCACCTGACGATGCTCCTCTAGGCGTGTGCTCTGGCTTACTATGGTGTCGGCGAGCTCCTTACGGCTGTCGGCTATATGTTGCAATTCAGCCATGCGACGTGCCGCCACGGTGATGTTGCGCGACGAGTAGATGTAGTATTGGCTGTTGTTCTGCTTGTGGTTGCGGTAGGCTATGCGCACCGCCTCGGCGTATATCTCGCGGTTGTGTGCGAGTGTCATGTCGAGCGAGTCTATAATAGCCTCTGTAGCAGCGATATCAGCCTTTACGAGGTCGTGCTCAGCCTCCACCTCGCTGATGTACTCCTCGCGCATCTTAACCTGCTTCTCGAGGGCCTTAACCTGCTCGCGTGCTCCCGCCTTCTCCTTCTTGAGGGAGTTCACCTGCTTCTTGGCATTATCGAGGCTCTTCTTGTACTGCTCCACGCGCTTACGCTGGTCGTCGACCGCCTTACTGCTCTTCTGTGCCGATGCAGCGAGTGGGGTAGTGGTGAGTAGAAGAATGAATAGTAGCTTTATCAATCGTGCTATCATGGTGGTGTAGTTTATCTCTTTTTGCTCTTTTTAGCCTCGCTCTTTGACTTTATCTCTGCGATGTGCTCCTCCATCGCCTCCTTGTCGTAACCCTGCGATACGGCCTTTTTCCAGTAGGTGTCGGCCATGAATGTCTCGCCCAAGGCCCAGAGTATATCGCCGTAGTGTGCTAGGAGTGAGGCGTCGCGCTGTGCGCTGAGCGATAGTGCCTGACTCATCACGCTCTTAGCCTCCTCGTTGCGTCCCAGGCGGTGGAGCACCCATGCATGGGTATCTACATATGTCGCGTTGCTGGGCTCGAGTTCTGTGGCGCGTGTGCTCATGGTGAGGGCTGCGTCGAGCCTCTTATCCTTGAGCGACAGGAAGTAGGCGTAGTTGTTGAGCACCATGGCATTGTCGCTGTCGTACTTCAGCGCCTTGCGGTAGTAGTTGAAGGCCTTGCCATCCTTGCCCATTTCATGGTATATGTCGCCTATGTAGCCACACATCTCACTGCGGTTTATGTCGTTGTCACACACCTTGAAACCCTCTTTGAATGTACGTATGGCATCCTTGTGCAGGTCGTGACTGAGGAGGTAGAAGCCCATGTATGATATGATGTCGAGGCTGGTAGGGTAGAGTTCTAATGCCTCACCCAGCCATGTTATAACCATCTCGTCGTGACCGAGGTATGATGCCAACTGCAGAAGGTCGATGTAGTGTTGTGGCGTTGTACCCTCGTCATGGAGGTGGCGCGCGAGGTATTCGTAGGCGCTCTCCAACTCGCCCAGGGCGATCATATGTTCGGCATAGCAATCTGCCACCTTGCGGTTGTTGGGATGGGCTATTGTGAGGCGCTGTATTATGCTACCGAGTTTTATGTAGTTCTTGCCGTAGAACGCTCTATCTGCGGTGAGTAGCTCTATGCGCTTGAGCTTGTAGTCGAGTGGTATGTCGCTCTTGAGGATTATGCGCTCCTCGTAGTCGAGCATGCGGTGGTCGTCACCCTTGCGCTCGTGGTAGAGCGATAGTGCCGTTAGTGCCTCAATGTTTGTGCTGTCAATTTGCAACGCCTCCTCAAGCGTTATGCGTGCCAAGGAGTCTCGGCCACCCCTCTCATATGCCTCGGCGAGGTTTATGCGTGCACGCGCATCGTAGGGTTGCTCCAATACGCCCCTCTTGCCGGTCTCCATCGCCCTGTCGTATTGGTGGGTGTCGAGGAGTAGCTGAAGCTTCATCTCTCCGAGATAGGGGTTGTAGCCCGTGCGTATCTCTGCGCTGTCGAGGATGTTGATGGCGGTGTAGGGCATGCCACTATAGCCGTACAACACGGCCAAGGCGTGGTATGCGTCTATATCCCTGGGTGCCAGATGCATAAGGCGACGATAGATGGGTATCGCCTGAGAATATTTCTGTGTAGATATGAGGTTTGATGCGTAGTTCTGCACATACCACTTGTTCGTTGTATCTGCCACGAAGGCTCTGCGCGCATACTCCAATGACTCGAGAGTTCCCTCCTCGAGCTTCGAGATGTTGTATAGTGCAGGGGCGTAGGTGCTATCCTCGGCGATGATGCCGAACCACAACTCCTTGGCACGCGTAGTGTCGCCATCTATCGTCAGGCGCTTCACTGCCTCGGTATGGCGATAGCTACGCGAGAGGCTGTCGGGGAGCGTCGAGCGCTCGAGAGTACGCTCTCTCTGCGCACTACACACCTGGGGTGTCAGCATCATCAGTGCTAACAGTGCAACAAGTGTATATATGTAGTTTCGTGCCCTCATATTTAACGAGTACAGGGCATTAAGCGGATCTCTTAACGCCCTGCAACCCAATGGTTTTAGTCTATTTGGTTATTACAGTGCGCTCTCGAACTGGTTGAGGAAGCGTACGTCGTTCTCGAAGTAGAGACGTAAGTCGCCTACACCATACTTAAGCATTGCGATACGCTCAATACCCATACCAAATGCGAAGCCAGAGAACTCCTTAGGATCGATATTGTTTGCCTCCAACACGTTGGGGTCTACCATACCGCAACCCATAATCTCGAGCCAGCCAGTGCCCTTACATACACCGCAACCCTTACCGCCACAGATTGAGCACGATACGTCAACCTCTGCCGAAGGCTCGGTGAAGGGGAAGTACGATGGGCGCATACGAATCTGTGCCTGCTCGCCGAAGAGCTCCTTGGCGAAGTAGAGCAACGACTGCTTCATGTCGGCAAACGAGACGTTACGGTCGATGTAGAGACCCTCGATCTGGTGGAAGATGCAGTGTGCACGATATGAGATAGCCTCGTTACGGAACACGCGACCAGGGCAGATAACACGGATAGGGGGCTTCTGACGCTCCATAGTGCGCACCTGAATAGATGAGGTGTGTGTGCGGAGCACTACATCGGGGTTGCTCTCGATGAAGAACGTATCCTGCATATCGCGTGCGGGGTGCTCGGGTGGGAAGTTGAGCGCTGAGAATACGTGCCAGTCGTCCTCAATCTCGGGGCCATCAGCCACGGTGTAGCCGAGGCGTGAGAAGATGCCAACGATCTCGTTCTTGACGATAGAGATAGGGTGGCGTGAGCCCACCTGCTCCGACGAGCCTGGGCGTGTCATGTCGTCGATCTTCGACGCCTTGAGTGCCGCAGCATTGCCAAACTCCTCTTTGAGGGTGTTAATGCGCTCTGTTGCAAGGTTTTTGACCTGGTTGATGCGCTGACCCAACTCGCGCTTCTGCTCTGCGGGCACAGCCTTAAACTCCTCCATGAGTGCACCGAGTACACCCTTCTTGCCAAGTATCTTAATGCGGAATGCCTCTACGTCGGCCGCTGTCTGCGGTGCAAAGGCCTCGATCTCAGCTAATAGCTCGTTGATTTTGTTAATCATATATCTTCGTTTTATTTATTGGCATATCGTAGTTGCGGGAGTTGTCCTCCCACCTATATTATACCCCTTAACCCTCTGACTATCAAGAATAAACCTCTTTCAAATCGACGCACATGGGTATATTATCGGACAAATATACAAAAAATTATCGAATTCGCCTTTATGTCGCGCGATAATTTCTGCACTATATTTACGCTTTTTTTAATTTTTTTATTATATTCTATTGAAAAAATTTTGTACCTTTGCCTTGTATTTGCATACCTTTGGTATTGAACGAAATATTTTCTAACTAAATAACACATTTGTAATATGATTAATTACAAGGATTTGGGCCTCGTGAACACACGCGAGATGTTCAAGAAGGCAGTTGATGGTGGCTACGCAATTCCCGCGTTCAACTTCAACAACATGGAGCAGCTTCAGGCTATCGTTATGGCATCGGCAGAGACTAAGTCTCCCGTTATCCTCCAGGTATCTAAGGGTGCTCGTCAGTACGCTAACCAGACCCTCCTCCGCTACATGGCAGAGGGTGCTGTAGAGGACGCTATGGAGCTCGGCTGGGAGAATCCCCAGATCGTTCTTCACCTCGACCACGGCGACAGCTTCGAGACTTGCAAGAGCTGCATCGACATGGGCTTCTCATCAGTTATGATCGTCGGCTCACACCTCCCCTATGAGGAGAACGTAGCCCTCACTAAGAAGGTTGTAGAGTACGCACACCAGTTCGACGTAACAGTTGAGGGTGAGCTTGGCGTTCTCGCAGGCGTTGAGGATGAGGTTTGCGCAGAGGAGAGCCACTACACTAAGCCTGAGGAGGTTGTAGACTTCGTTACAAAGACTGGTTGCGACTCACTCGCTATCTCTATCGGTACATCACACGGTGCCTTCAAGTTCACTCCCGAGCAGTGCACACTCGACCCACAGACAGGTCGTCTTGTTCCTCCTCCCTTGGCATTCGACGTTCTCGCAGCTATCGAGGAGCAGCTTCCTGGCTTCCCCATCGTTCTCCACGGCTCATCTTCAGTTCCCCAGGACGAGGTTGACACAATCAACAAGTTCGGTGGTGCCCTCAAGGCTGCTGTAGGTATTCCCGAGGAGCAGCTTCGCAAGGCCGCTAAGAGCGCAGTTTGCAAGATCAACATCGACTCTGACTCTCGTCTCGCTATGACAGAAGCTGTTCGTGAGGTCTTCGCTAACAAGCCCGCAGAGTTTGACCCACGTAAGTACCTCGGTCCTGCACGTGACAACATGAAGAAGCTCTACATCCACAAGATTAAGGAGGTTCTTGGTTCTGACAACAAGGCATAATTTAGCACGATAAGGCAGCATTTGCTGCCGCTAACAAAAGAAAATGCGAATGGGCAGTACGCCATAGTACAGCCCATCCGCATTTTTTTTGCCGAGCGTTGCAACTACTACCTTCTCCTGCTAAATCGAGTTTCTTGTGATAAGGGGTCATCTGCGACCTCTCAATCAATAGCCAGAATGGGACGTACATCAAGTACTACCCATCCTGGCTATTTTCATGTCAGCGCCACATCTGCACCACTCTGACAAGAAATTAGGTAGTGGGGTGTGGGTAGTGGGGTGATGATGTCATACTAACTACACCATCCCTTACAACAAAAAAAGGCCCGCGGAAGCGAGCCTTAATCAACTATATTGCAGTGGGTTACTTGTCGAAGTATATCTCCTTCGAACCGCTCAATCTGCCATCGACATATATCTCTACGGTGTATGTGCCGTTGGTAAATGTCTCGCCATCGTAGAAGATGCTAACGGGGACTGACTCATTCTCGTAGTCCACCTTACGCACTGCCGAGGCGCGCATCTCGTCACCCTCGAAGCTAAAGAGTATTACCTCCGATGGTGCCAAGAGGTAGCCATCAGGGCCTAGGATACGCAAGTAGATGCTCTTCTCGCCGGGCTCGGCAAGCTCGTTGGCGGTGAGGTCGAAGTCCACCTTTAGGCGCTTGGCAAGTTTCATGCGCTTAACCTCGTTAGACTTGGCATTAAGCGCCGTCATGCGTATGCCGCTTGACTGGATGACAGAGCCGATGCGCACCTTGGTATTGAGCTCGTCGGCCTTCTCCTCGGCTACATCTGCACGCAACTGTGCGGTGTTAATCTCCTTCTTATACTTAATATTCTGTGCCTGAAGGTTGCTGTTGATGGTGTTGAGCGAGTCAATCTGGCGAAGGTATCCCTTCATCACATTGCGCAGTGTTGCCACCTCCTTCTTGTACTTTGCCAACTGCTCGTAGTTGTATGTCTTCTCCTTCTGCAACTGCTCGAGCATTACCACAGCCTCCTGATACTTAAGCATCATGGTGTCGTTCTTATCCTTCAATCCCTCGAGCTCTGTTACGAGGTCTTCGGCGTTGCGCTGGAGGATGCTGTTCTCATCCTCGAAGATGCGACGTGCCGACTCCACAATCTCGAGGTTATCCTCGATGGTCTTCTTCTGCATGCCGAGCGAGATGCTGAAGTATGCCGCGGGGATGAGCAACACGACAGCTATAATTGCGCAGAGCATAAAGCCGTTCGACGTGCGCTTGTGGCGTGCTATCTCGGCCTCGTAGTCGTCGATAACATTGTCGTTATAGCCATCGTAGTCGCCATTATCACCATTACCACCGCCTGCGGGTGCTGGTGCCTCTGGTGTGCTTACAACGGGGGGTACAACCTCAACGGTCTCCTCCTCTTCGTTACTCTCCTCGCTCTTCTGGTCGAGGTATGAGTCGCAGAGTGTTGTCTGTGCGCTACGCTCGCGCAGGATATCGTTCAGGGTGCGTGGTGCGCTCTCGGCCTTGACCTCCGCCTGGGGTGTGGCGTTACTCTCTACGGTAGGCTCTGTGGCTGTGTTCTGCTCTACGGTGCCTGTGGGTGCGCCACAGATGGGGCAGTTTGCAGTCTTGCTCGAGGCCAGATTACCACAACTATTACATCTTATAAGTGCCATATTATCTATATTTATTTATTATCAAATTTGCCTGCAAAGATAACGTAAAAAGCTATCTTCTATTACGATATATCTGAAAAATCTATGCGTTCGCGCTTATGGTGCTTGTCGCGTAGCTCCCTGAGTTGCATATTCGCGGGTTGCTCGAGGCGTGGATCGCTGCGCAGTATTGCGATGGCATCGTTGCGCGTGAGCTCCATAATCTGGGTGTCGGTAGCGAGGTTTGCGATGTTTAGCTCGAAGGCATCGCCACTCTGCTGTGTGCCGTGTATGTCGCCCGCACCGCGTAGCTTGAGGTCGAGTTCCGAGAGCTCGAAGCCGTCGTTCGTAGCGCACATAGCATCGAGGCGTGCGCGTCCCTCCTTGGAGAGCTTCTCGCCCGACATGAGTATGCAGTAGGACTGGTTGCCACCACGTCCCACACGTCCGCGCAACTGGTGCAACTGCGAGAGTCCGAAGCGCTCGGCAGACTCTATGACCATCACTGTGGCATTGGGCACATCGACGCCCACCTCGATAACCGACGTGGCAACGAGGATGTCTGCCTCGCCATCCTTAAACTGCTTCATCGCCGCATCCTTATCCTCGGGGCGCATCTTACCGTGACACACCATGATTCGATACTTCGGCAGTGGGAAGTCACGCGAGAGTGACTCGTAGCCATCTTCTAGGTCTTTGTAGTCCATCTTCTCCGACTCCTTGATAAGAGGGTAGACAACGTATACCTGTCTGCCTTTGGCTATCTCGTTGCGCAGGAAGCCGAACATCTTGAGGCGCAAAGAGTCGAAATAGTGGTAGGTGCGTATGGGCTGTCGGCCTGGGGGTAGCTCGTCAATTACCGAAACTTCCAGGTCGCCATATAGCGTCATTGCGAGGGTGCGAGGTATGGGTGTCGCCGTCATCACAAGGATGTGGGGTGGTTGCTGGTTCTTTGTCCATAGCTTTGCGCGTTGCTCCACGCCGAAGCGGTGTTGCTCGTCGATGACGACATATCCGAGGTTGGCAAACTGCACCCTGTCCTCGATCAGTGCGTGCGTGCCGACAAGGATGTTGACCTCGCCCGAGGCTATGCCCTCGAGGGCTGCGCGGCGCTCCCTCACTTTAGACGATCCTGTGAGTATGGCAACCCTGACATTGAGCCCCTCGGCGAAGCGCACCATAGAGGCGTAGTGCTGGCGTGCGAGAATCTCCGTGGGTGCCATGATGCAGGCCTGTAAGCCGTTGTCTACGGCCAGGAGCATCGACATAAAGGCCACCATGGTCTTGCCGCTACCCACATCACCCTGCAACAAGCGGTTCATCTGCTTGCCCGAGATCATGTCGGCGCGTATCTCCTTTATCACACGTTGCTGAGCCCCCGTGAGAGCAAAGGGTAGTTTCTCCTTGTAGAAGGTGTTAAATGCCTCACCCACACGCGGAAAGATGAAGCCTCCGCCACGCTGCTGCCTATCCGTGCGGCGCGCCTGTATCGTGAGTTGCACGCCGAGTAGTTCGTCATACTTGAGGCGGTAGCGTGCCTGACGCAGTAGCTCGTTGGATTGCGGAAAGTGGATGTTGTAGATGGCCTCACGCAGCGACATCAGCCCATTACGCTTGCGTAGCTCCTCGGGTAGTGGGTCGCTATATGCCTTGGGGTCGCCCTCCACGATGCGCCATGCGTTCTGCACGATGGTGTACATAGCCTTGAGCGGTATCGCCGAGGATAGCTTCTCCGTGGTGGAGTATATGCCCTGAAAGCCACTCTCCTCTTTGCGCGATAACACCTGCTCTATGGGCTCTATCTCGGGGTGTACGAGGCTCAGGCGCCCCTTGAATATCGAGGGACGGCCAAAGACCATATACTCGCGGTTGAGCTCTATGCGCTTCTCCACCCACTTGATGCCCTGAAACCATACCAGCTCGGCAGCGCCTGTGGGGTCGGTGACCTCGACCATAAAGCGGCGCTTGGCACCCTCACCCGTGAACGACTTACCCACGATGCGGCAACGGATGCGCACATAGGTGGTCTCCACCGACTCACCAATCTCCGAGATGCGGAAGGTGCGTGTGCGGTCGATGTAGCGATAGGGATAGCGTGCGAGCAGGTCGCCAATGGTGCGTACGCCCACCTCACGCTCGAGGAGGCGTGCGCGTA
>JAZRAT010000106.1:0-5912 GCA_045634725.1 Alistipes sp.
TTTGCAGGATATAAAATAATGTCTATCTTTGCGCTCGAAATCAGTCAAACACTGATGCCCAGATGGCGGAATCGGTAGACGCGCTGGTCTCAAACACCAGTAGGTTCACCCCTGTGCCGGTTCGACCCCGGCTCTGGGTACTAAGAGGAGAGAAACGAGAGTTTCTCTCTTTTTTTGTTGCTTATATCCTCGGCGTAGGCACGTCATTTACACAAGCCCACACCCACTCCTACTGCCCACAATTTGCCCTTATCAATATTTTTGTTATCTTTGCAAATTGGAGAATTATAAACCTAATATACTATGATGAACAAACTTCGTTTTATGTTTGCTATAGCACTCGCGGCGACACTATCGCTCGGCGCAGCTATGGCACAGGACCTATCGTCACAGCGTGGCGAGAGTCAGGATCTCGGCGAGATTCTCGGACATAAGGTCGACCACGGTGGTCTCGTTATCAACCCCACACCCCAGCACCTCTACACTCTACGCTCGCTACCACTCGACATCACTAAGGGCGTGGCGCTCAAGGGCAAAGAGGCTAAGACCTTTAGTAGTGAGGTAGACTTCGTTAAGCAGAGCTGCAAGGGTGCAAAGCTTACCATCAACTATGTTAAGGGTGGTTGGTCTGCAGATGATGAGATGCCCAACAAGAGCGGTTCATATGCTCTTACTGTGCATCACCGCGATGGTATCACCATCAAGGCTTACGATGAGCTTGGTGCATTCTATGCGTTGCAGACACTTCGTCAGATTGTTGAGAGTGAGACAGCAGCCGATGGCACCATCCCCGCGCTTGTAATTCGCGACTGGCCCGAGTTGAAGTATCGTGGCGTGGTGGAGGGCTTCTACGGCACACCATGGTCACACGAGACACGTCTCTCGCTCATCGACTTCTATGGTCGCTTCAAGATGAACTACTACATCTACGGTCCCAAGGACGACCCATACCACTCATCACCCTACTGGCGCGAGATGTATCCCGCAGAGGAGGCTGCCGAAATTAAGGAGTTGGTCGAGGCCTGCAAGCGCAACCGTGTTCACTTCGTATGGGCTGTACACCCTGGCAAGGACATCAAGTGGGAGGAGTCTGATATTCAGAACCTTCTCCGTAAGTTTGACGCTATGTATGCCCTTGGCGTGCGTGCCTTTGCCGTACACTTCGACGACATCGAGGGTGCGGGTACAAACCCCTACTACCAGACCGAGCTTATGAACATCCTCAACGACGACTTCGTGAAGGTCAAGGGTGATGTTGAGCCACTTATCGTATGCCCCACGGAGTACACACGCCTATGGGCGAACCCCACGGAGCGCGGTAGCCTTATTATCTATGGTAACGAGCTCGACCCCTCGGTAGATGTATTCTGGACTGGCGATGCCGTATGTAGCAACATGACAGAGTCTACAATGGAGTGGATATCGTCACGCATTCAGCGCCCCGCGCTCTTCTGGTGGAACTTCCCCGTTACGGACTATGCGCGCCACATCGTTATGCAGGGCCCCGTATATGGTCTCGCTTCAACGATGGATGCCACAAAGACTCGCGGTATCGTGAGCAACCCCATGGAGCATGGCGAGGCATCGAAGCTCGCACTATACAGCACTGCGGACTACGCATGGGCACCCCACAAGTACAACCCTATGGATAGCTGGGAGCGCGCCATAGAGTGCGTTGCACCAGAGGTTAAGGAGGCATACCGCCTCTTCGCCATCCACTCGTGCGACACCGAGACTGGCTACCGCCGCTGGGAGTCATGGGAGACCGAGACATTCACCTTCGCAGAGTATGACGATGCTAAGGCCGCAGCACTTCGTGAGGAGCTCGAGCGCATCATCGCCGTGCCTGCACAGATGGAGGCTATGCATAACAAGGCCCTCCTCGAGGAGCTACGCCCCTGGTTGGTGGAGTTTGCGAAGCTCGGTGAGCGCTGCTTGAAGGTATTGGATTGCTATGAGTTGTACCGCGCGGGCGACTATGAGGGCTTTTGGAACCTCTATGTAGATAACCTTATGACAGAGGAGGAGGTTGCTGCATTCGATGCTCACCGCGTGGGCACAATGAAGCTACACCCCTTCTACGAGCGTATGATGGACGCCATGGCTGCGGCATACTACGAGAGCCTCACAGGCGAGAAGGCATCAACGCTCGCACCCGTGGGTACATATAACTCATTGGGCGCACCCCAGGCCAAGTATATGTTTGACAACGACCCCGAGACCTACTACCACTCTGGCGAGGCACAGCGCACCGACCACTTCGTAGGCGTAGATATGGGCATCGTGCGCGAGGTACGCGAGATACGCATCATTCAGGGCCGCAACTCTGTGGACGATGTAGACTACTTTGACCACTGCATCTTGGAGTACTCTAAGGATGGCGAGACATGGGTAGCACTCACTGAGCCTATGGAGGGCGTCTACGAGATTGAGTGGAAGGGCGAGCCCTTCGAGGCACGCTATGTCGGCATCCGCAAGCTCGAGTCGAAGAAGCGCAACTGGCTTGCTATTCGCTCATTCGAGATTAACCCCGTGGCGGAGGCAGACTTCGGCTGGGACGCCAACCCATTCACCTTCGTTAAGGTTGAGGGCAGCGTGGTTAAGGAGTTGCCCCGCGCGCTCTCGAATGGTGTTATAGTAACTAAATGCGAGCTTATGCTTGGCGAACTTGCGGGCAAGGTGGAGTATCGCATCTACGACGACCTTGCCGAAGTGCAGCGCGGCGTGATTGAGTCATCTCGCGCAACAATCGATATTCCAACTACCGACGTCATCGCGGGCAAGTACCGCATAGAGCTTATCGGTAACTTCGACCTCTACGAGCTATTCTTCAAGTAGAGCGAATTGATAGAAATGAAAGAGGGACTGCCCAACACGGACAGTCCCTCTCTTTTATGCCGTCAGCAACTACTCTACTGAGTTATAACCCGATACGGGATAGAGTGCAAATGGGTAGTATTGTGCATAGCCACTAAGCACAATCTTAGCATTACCGCTTTCACTCTTTACGGTGTAGGGCTGCAATGTAGGTGTTGAGCCATCATCCGAATCGGCGATATAGAGCTTTGTAACATAGCCCGTAGCGTTATCTACCTCGTAGCCCCAGATGGTCACAGCGTGTGCACCATTGAAGTTAGACGACATAGCTACAGCCATGCTTGACATACCATGCTCAAAAGCCGAGATGATATACTCCGAGAACTTCATCAAGGGGTCAGCAATGCTACTGCCACGCCAGTTGTAGTTGTTAATCTCGGTAGCATAGGTGTAAGGCTCGCCTGTGTACCAAGCCCAACCATTCTCGTACTTAAACATATTGGCATAGATGCTGCTCCACTGCGACTTGAAGTAGCCACCCGTGCCTGAACGTGGGTGTGCACAAGAGTCCTTGCCGTTGGTCTCATATACATCGCGACCCTCGAAGTACCAGATTACACCGCCATCGGTCCAGTTACCGCGTGCAAGGTTATCCCAGTTGTCGCGGTATACATCCATAATCTGGAGTTCGTAGTCATACTTGCTCGATGTGCCGTTGGGGCAACCTGCAGGGAGCGTATTGCCATCAGCTACATAGCGGTCCTGGAACCACTGGATGATGTTTGATGATGACGCTGCCCAACACATCATGGCATCTGCGCCAGAGCTATTCGTTGTGCTCTTCTTGTTTACATCATACCAACCCGATGTGAGCGTTACGCCCTCGGCAAATACTGTTGTAGTACCAGTAGCCACCTCCTCGGCAGTGATGGTAATCTCGTTAGATGTCATCTCACCCTTAACAGCATAGATAGTATATGTGCCAGGTGTTGTGGTTGCAAACTTTTTACCGTTGAGCGCACCGCCATTCACGAAGATAGAGGCTGCGCTTGTAACATCTGCACCACCCTCCTCGGTTACGGTCAACTGCGCAAAGTCAACGCCATTAGCCTTGATAGTACTCTTCGATGCAGTGAGCGTAATGGGCTTGGGCTGCTCAACAACAACCTCAGTAGCCGTTACCTCCACGGTATTAGACTTCTCACCCTCGCACATAGCGTAGAATGAGTAGCTGCCAGCCACGGTTGTAGAGAACTCGTTATTGGCAAGTTGAGCATCATCCGCAGCGTTGTAGACATCGAAATCTGCTACTGCCTCACCATCGGCCTTGAGGGTAAACACGGCCTTCTCCGCGCCATCAGCAACGATTGTTGCGGGCGATACACTGAGCACATACCCCTTCTTAACGGGGTCATCATTGGGATCGTCATTGGGGTCATCATTGGGATCATCGTTATTGCTTGGTTCCTTGGCAACAACAGTCCATACTTCGGAAGTCTCCGAGCCACACTTTGCGTAGAACGAATACTCACCCGCATACTTAGTCTTGAAGGTCATGCCCTCCAAGGCCTCATGTGTGTCGGCAAAGTGGATTGTGGCATCCTCCAACACCTCACCCTCCAAGTTCTTCACGGTGAAGGTTACGACATCGTTACCATCTGCAACAATCTCGCTCTTATCTGCTGAGAGGTTGATTTTCTGCTCAACAACAGGCTCATTCGTATCACACGCCACAAAGCCGAGCAACGCAACCAGAGCAAAAAGAATTTTCTTCATAATCAATAGATAGTTTTAATAAAGGATACCTGGCGGAGCATACACCCCACCAGGCACCAATACACTTATTAGTTTACTCGCTTAAGAACGATATCACCTGTTGCAATAGCCCAAGGAGAGTTATCGCGGAATACAGCGGGACGATAGATACCATTACCGAACTGCTCTACTGGGCTTGAAGCACCGATGGTGATTGTGTTGCCATCAGCAGAGATGGTTACGGGGAAGGTAGCAGGTGCTGTCCAGCCATTTGTAGTGTCGGCACCGAAGAAGAAGAATGTGCCATCGCTTGACCAGTTGTAGAAGTAGTCAGACTTTGACGATGGAACAGTCACCACATCGCCCTCAGCAATCTCAAAGAAGATCTTTGGACCGCAGTCGCGCTCGGCAAGCTGTGGGTGGTTTGCCCAGTATGAGCTTGACTCCTTAAGGTCTGCGGGAGAGTAATATGGCATAGAAGCGAGCACTCCGCTTGACTCAACATTGAATGGCCAGCCCTGAACAACAAGGCGGTTGTGACTGCGATAGAAGTCTGCGCTGCTCTCATCAGTACCCTGAGCGATAGTTACCTTCGCATCCTTAATTTTTACAGCAACGCTGTTGAACTGGATGAGTGAGTATGACACCTCCCACTCGCCAAGGAGTGATGTGAAGAGGTCTGACTCAACGCGTGCGGGAACAGGCTTAACGGGAGTAGTTGCAATTACACAGAGTACAGTCTCGGTGTTCTCCCAGTTCTTGACGCTGATTACCGCCTCGTACTCTACACCTGGATAGAGGTTCTCCTGTGGGAGTGTGAGACCTGTAGTGCGGATAGACTCTACCTGCTCAGCGCTGAGTTGCAAACCATAGATGCGCGCGACATCTGAGTCAGAGTACTTGAATTCGTCACGTACATCGTCAACATCTGCCTTTGCGTTGAAAGCATACTTCACGCTTACAGCATCAGCGCAGAAGATATTAAGGTTGAGATTGTAGTGACCTTCCTTCTGTGCGGGTGTGAGATCTGCCTCGATTACAGGTGCAGCACCCGAAGGCTCGAGAGTCTTGAATGGCACGAGCGACAATGCCTGAGCACCCTTGTTGTCGTTAACCACAATGTGGCAGATATACTCCGTATTAGGATCAAGGCCACCCCATACAGCCTCATTAGCGGCAGTAAGCTGCCAAGCACCTGAAGATGGGTATGTTACAAGTGTTGCAAGCATAGTCTCACCATAGCCCGCAACGATGCTGTCAGACCATGCCTTGTCACGAACCAAGATGTAGTAGTCTACGACGTTGCTATCGGGAGTAGTCTTAATCTTTACGCTTGTAGA
>JAZRAT010000107.1:0-6809 GCA_045634725.1 Alistipes sp.
CGACATACCGAGAGCACCCTCCATAGCGGTCTTCTCGTTAGTAGCCCAGCGGCAGCAGATCTTGTTCTCTGCATCACCGCGCTTCTCCTCGCGGAGCTGAATGAATTCTGTAATTTCGGTTGAAGGCGTTCCAGGATAAGCATAGACACCCGATAGACCAGAGTCGATAGCGGCCTGAGCAATAGCCTCGTCACCGAGAAGTAGTTTTCTCATATTAGTATAGTTTTTAGGTTTGTGATCTAATTTTGTTATCGCACTATTACGCATCTTCAAAGTTACGCAAAATTTTTCAAACAGCGAAATATTTTTCCCCCTTTCTCAACCAACACTCCAAAATCTATATCCTTTGGATATAAACAACAAGAGAGATGTCGCCACAAAAAAAGACGACATCTCTCCTATATACTCCCACCACAAGTGGGCTATCTCGCTACCTAAAGCTTCTCGCCATATGCCAAGTCGCCCGCATCGCCAATGCCTGGCACGATGTACGACTTCGACGTAAGCTCCTGATCTACAGCAGCACACCACAACGTACACTTCTCCGTGTTGCAGTGACGCTTAACATAGTCCACGCCTTGCTCCGAGGCAAACACCGCAGCAAAGTGCGTATGGTCAGGCTCGCCAGCACGACGAATAAGCGCATCGTAGACGAGCATCAACGACGTACCCGTAGCGAGCATGGGGTCAACCAGAATAAGGGTCTTACCCGAGAGCGATGATGTCGATACATACTCCACATCGACGATAAACGAGCCATCGGGGCGACTCTTGCGGAATGCCGACACGAAGCCATTCTCGGCATCGTCGAAGTAGTTAAGGAAACCCTGATGGAAGGGAAGGCCCGCACGCAAGATGGTAGCGACAACAACCTTATCCGAGATCTCCTCCACCGCCGCCACGCCGAGGGGTGTCTCCACCATGCGGGTTGTGTAGTTGAGGCTCTTCGATATTTCGTATGCCATAATCTCACCCACGCGCTCCATATTGCGACGGAAGCGCATAGAGTCCTTCTGCACACCCTTATCGCGCATCTGCGAGAGGAACTTATTGAGAATAGTATTCTCGGAGTTGAGTATCTTTACCATAACTATAACGTATTGGTTATTAACCTATTAGTATAAGAAGTTATTAAACGGATAGCGTCCCGCGTGTATCTCGCGCACCATGCCGTAGAGGTCACTGCGGAGCTTCTCCACGCCCAACTTCTCGCGTGCAGAGATGAAGATACAGGGCGTATTTGCCTTCGCAATCCAGCTCTTTTTAAGGTCGTCGAGCGACATATTCTCCTTCGTAGCAGGGGTAAGGTCGTCCTCCTCCTTGGGAGTATATGTGTAGGCGTCAATCTTATTGAACACCAAGAACGTAGGCTTATCGCCCGCACCGATGTCGGCAAGCGTCTGCTTAACAACGGCAATCTGGTCCTCGAAGCCTGGGTGCGAGATGTCAACAACATGGAGCAACAAGTCTGCCTCGCGCACCTCATCCAGCGTCGACTTAAACGACTCGATAAGCTCTGTGGGGAGCTTGCGGATGAAACCTACGGTGTCGGACATAAGGAAGGGGAGGTTGTCGAATACCACCTTGCGCACCGTTGTATCGAGTGTCGCAAAGAGCTTATTCTCAGCGAATACCTCGCTCTTCGACAGGAGATTCATCAACGTAGACTTACCAACGTTTGTATATCCCACCAATGCCACGCGCACCATCTGTCCACGGTTTGAGCGCTGCACCGCCATCTGACGGTCAATCTTCTTGAGGTCCTCCTTGAGTTTCGAGATGCGGTTGCGCACGATACGGCGGTCGGTCTCAATCTCGCGCTCACCGGCACCACCTCGCGTACCTGTACCACCACGCTGACGCTCAAGGTGCGTCCACAAGCCGGCAAGGCGTGGCAACATATACTCGTGCTGCGCCAACTCAACCTGTGTCTTGGCGTATGCCGTCTGCGCGCGCGACATGAAGATGTCGAGAATCAAGCGCGTGCGATCCATGATGCGACAGGGCATTACCTGCTCGATGTTGCGTGTCTGCGCTGGCGAGAGCTCGTCATCGAAGATTGCCACATCTATCTCATTCTCCTTGCACCACTCGGCAATCTCCTCGAGCTTACCTGGGCCCACATATATCTTTGATAGTGGCTGTGGCAGACGCTGTGTGAAGCGCTTCACCGACTTTATGTTTGCGGTCTCGGCCAGAAACTCCAACTCATCGAGGTACTCCACCGCAGTAGCGGGGTTTTGGCTATCGCGGATTACTGCAACGAGCACCGCGCGTGTCTCGCGCTCCTCGACAGTGGGTAGTGGCTCCTCGCGGCGCTGCTTTATGCTTACCTTATCCTCTTTCATCCAAAGGTCTTAATTAGTGTGATGTTAGCGGTATTGGGGAGGGTGGTGGCAGTTGACATTACGCGCAACCATTGCGCACAACTTGAACCACAATTTTAGTGCCCACCTATACCTTATATATAATAAGTAACGCACGACAACATACCCGTTCGTGCGTTACTTTGATTACTTGATTCAACGATTCTCGTTAGTTCTGGATCGCGAACTTCACGGGCAATGTGAATGAAACCTTTACAGCCTTACCACGCTGTTTACCAGGCTTCCAACCCTTCTTAAGCTTGTTAGCCTCCTCGAGAACTGCGATAGTAGCATCTGAGAGAGTCTTATCGGGAGACTGGAGAACCTTGAAGTTTGTCATCTTGCCATCGGGGCCTACAACGAACTGAATAACCACGTTACCCTGGATACCGTTCTCGAGAGCAATCTGAGGATACTTAACGTGTGACTGAACCCAGTTACGGAACTCGGGAAGACCACCACCCTGGAATGTGGGCATCTCCTCTACGGTTACGAAGATCTCCTCCTCCTCGATCTCCTCCTCCTTCTCCTCGATTACGATCTCGAAGTCGTCGAAGTCGTCAGCATCATCAGTAAAGACGATGTTTGTCTCGATCTTCTGGTCGTTAGAGACAATGTTAAGCACGTCTGTTACAACCTGTGCCTGTGCCTTCTGTGGCTGTACCTCGGGCTCGGGGATATCCTGACGAGTGTTGTCAATCTGCTCCACCTCTGTGGTCTCAGCCTTAGGAGGTGTATACTCGCCACCTGTGCGCTCTGAAGGGATTGAAAGCACAACGCCTGTGATGCCCAATACTAATGCAAGACCTCCAATCAAGAACAAAAGTCTGTAGTTCTGGAGGTTTACTTTTGGAGATTTTTTAACTTCCATGTAATTATATTTTTTTAGTTTTTAATTACTTACGCTATTGCCGTGACCCTAAACTGCCCACGACATGTTGCATACACGCGCACAATGTGCACACTACACTACGCAAAGATATACATAAAATTCCAAAAAAAATCATTTTGAGCCGAAAAAATATCTATTTTTTATTAATTTTGTAGTCGGTAATCCAGTTGATCCCTATGACAAAGAATATAAAACCCTGCCTCTATGGCTCATCGCTCGAGGAGTTGAAGGCTCTGTGTAAGGAACTTGAGCTTCCGCAGTTTGCTGCCAAGCAGATTGCAGGATGGCTATATACGCGCTTTGTGACCGACATCGACGCCATGACCAACCTGTCGAAAATAGCTCGCGAGCGCCTCAAGGAGCGTTGCCAGCTCGGACTATCCGCACCCCTCAAAGTGTCGACATCTGCCGACGGCACCAAGAAGTATCTCTTTGCCACCTCGGAGGGTGAGTACATTGAGTCGGCGCTTATTCCTGACGGCGAGCGTATGACGCTATGCGTATCGTCGCAGGCGGGTTGCAAGATGGGTTGTAAGTTCTGCGCTACGGGTCGCATGGGATTTAGGCACCACCTCCCCGCAACGGAGATCATAAATCAAGTCCTCTCCATCCCCGAGCGCGACAAGCTCACCAACCTTGTATTTATGGGCATGGGCGAACCCCTCGACAACATCGACAACCTTATGCGCACGCTCGACATCCTCACCTCGGAGTGGGGTATGGCGTGGTCGCCTACGCGCATCACCGTATCTACTGCGGGCGTTGCCAAGACACTACCCCGCCTCTTGGATGAGTCGAAGGTGCATATCGCAGTCTCACTGCATAACCCCTTCCCCGAGGAGCGCAAGGAGATTATGCCCATTGAGAACGCATACTCCATTAAGGAGGTGTGCGACATCTTGCGTCGCTACGACTTTACGCACCAGCGCCGTGTATCCTTCGAGTATATCGTCTTGGAGGGCATGAACTGTTCGTTCCGCCATATCAAGGAGCTCTCGCGCCTACTCGACGGCATCAAGTGTCGCATCAACCTTATCCGCTTCCACAAGATTCCAGACTCGCCATTCTACTCTCCTGAATTAGAGAAGATTATAGAGTTCCGCGACACGCTCACCAAGCGCGGCATACAGACCACCCTGCGCGCATCGCGTGGCGAGGATATCGAGGCTGCATGCGGACTACTCTCGACTGCGGAGAAGAAGTAACACCCCGCGATATAATACGCTATGAGAAAGCTATTTACTATACTCACTCTTTTGCTGCTTACCGTAGGTTTTGCCTACGGCCAAGAGAGGAGTGTGCAGGTCGACTGCTACCTTTACCCTTGGTTGTCAAACCGCATTATTCTTGACTGGAGCGATGGCACGTTGCGCTGGTCTGTATATCGTGTCAATGTACATTCAGGCTACGAGGAGGTTATTGCACCTTCACGTCTTAGCATGACAACAGACCGCGGAGTGTGGGGCGAGGGCATTGAGAGTGCCGAAGTAGAGCGTATTGATGGTGAGAAGTACGACGGTGCTATTATAAACTTTGGAGACTACAGTGTCGAGCTTCGTTCACACGTCGATGGTGTTGCCTACCGCTTTATCTCAAACATCGAGGGCGGCTATTTGATTATAGATGAGTTGGCGGAGTTCTCGTTCGATGGCGAGGATAATGCGTGGATTCCATACGTCAACTTCCGCCCCGATGCGACATCGGACTACGCAACGCAGTTTGAAACATCATTCGAGAATACATATACCTACACTGCACTCAAGGATATCGACTGGCGACGCTTGATATTCGCGCCAATGGTTGTTGAGCGCAACGACCTAAAATTGTGGATATCAGAGTCTAACCTCGAAGATTATCCAGGAATGTTCCTATCAAATAGGGATGGTGATGGAGTCCTCGACACCGAGTTTGCACCACGTCCCAAAGAGGTGGAGCAGGGTGGCTACAACATGTTGCAAGGCATGGTAAAGTCGCGCCACGACTATATTGCCGAGTGTCATGGCCCTCGCACCTTCCCTTGGCGAGTGGTGGTTATTGGCGAGGAGGATTGCGAATTGGCGAATAACGACCTTGTATGGGAGCTTGCCGACGAGTGCCGCTTGGAGGATACCTCATGGATTAAGCCTGGCAAGGTAGCTTGGGAGTGGTGGAACGACTGGGGTCTCGAGGGCGTTGACTTTGAGGTGGGCATCAACAACGATACATATAAGTATTATATAGACTTCGCCTCGCGCTACGGCATCGAGTATGTTATTCTTGACGAGGGTTGGAGTGTCAAGGGCGAGGCAGACCTAATGAAGGTAGTGCCCGAAATTGATATTAAAGAGTTGGTTGACTACGCCGCCGAGCGCAATGTGGGCATCATACTCTGGGCAGGCTACTGGGCACTCAACCGCGACATCGAGGGACTTTGTAAGCACTACTCCGAGATGGGTGTTAAGGGTTGGAAGGTTGACTTCCTCGACCGCGACGACCAAGAGATGGTGGAGTTTGTCTACGATGTTGCCGAGATAGCGGCAAAGTACCATATGCTTGTTGATTATCACGGTGTTTACAAGCCTACGGGCTTGCAGCGCACCTATCCCAACGCCATAAATTTTGAGGGTGTTCACGGCCTTGAGACGATGAAGTGGCTCGGTGCGGAGCACGACCAGATAACCTACGATGTGACCTTGCCATTTATCCGTGGTGCTGCGGGCCCTATGGACTACACGCAGGGTGCTATGCGCAATGCCACAAAGGGTCACTACTACCCCGACTACTCACGCCCTATGAGCCAGGGCACACGCTGTCATCAGCTTGCGATGTACATAATCTACGATGCACCGCTCACGATGCTCTGCGACTCACCCACAAACTACGAAAAAGAGCCCGAGTTCACACGCCTTATCGCTTCGATGCCCACAGCGTTGCGCAAAAAACGCCAAATTACCGATGGCGCTATTGGCGAGTATGTAGAGTGTTCGTACTGCGACATTCAAGAGGCCATCTCATATAAGGCAGGCCTCAATGGCAATGAGCCGAGACGCGTAAAAGTGTGCATCCCAATAAACATAGAGTATGAGTCTATTGATTTATACGTTGATGGTGCTCGTGCCGAGGAGGATGGCACAGACTATCAGCATATCTCGATCGACTTCACTAAATTCAAAACATATTCCGACTACCAAATTGATGTAGATATGGCCGCAGGAGGTGGCTACTTAATGGTAATAAAGGGTAAAATAACACCTGTATCAATCAACGGCCTATAATTATTAATTATGAAACTACGACTTTCGATAATAGCACTTTTTACGCTCTGCGCCACGCTCTCGGCACAGGAGAGAGATTACACCGAGTGGGTAGACCCCTTTATCGGCACTGCCAACTACTCGGTTACGCATCCTGGAGCTGTCGTACCTCATGGTATGATGGCTGCTGTGCCTTTTAATGTCACGGGCTCGACACTCAACCGCTATGATAAGGATAATCGTTGGTGGAGCGCTCCGTATGATATCCGCAATAAGTATAGCGTGGGCTTTGCTCATGGCGCTTTGAGCGGTGTTGGC
>JAZRAT010000108.1:0-5193 GCA_045634725.1 Alistipes sp.
TGCGAAAAAATTTGCAGGTAAAGAAAAATGTGCTACCTTTGCACTCGCAATCACAAAGATAGCAAATGCCTCTTTAGCTCAGTTGGTAGAGCACGACACTCTTAATGTTGGGGTCCAGGGTTCGAGCCCCTGAGGGGGTACAGAGAAGACAATCGAAAGGTTGTCTTCTTTTTTTGTGCCCACTCGGGCGAGAACCCTGGAAACGCCTCCCTCTCAGGGAGGTTGGGAGGGTGTAAACTAAACGAGCATACGACTGCCTACTGCAAGTAGCGCAGTCGAGCCCCTGAGGGGGTACTGAAAGAGAAGAACTTTCGTTCTTCTCTTTTTTTTTGTTTTCTGTCCGAGCTAACTACTCCTAATAACATCAGGCGCCATTAACACATGGCAGCGGAAGAAGGACTCACTAAAAATCTCGAATAAAATATAGATTTGACGAAAGTTGTCAAATACGCCTTATACCTTTGTCCCAGCTACAGAAATTTGAAAATTTATCAAACATGGGACTCTTTGATTTTTTGTTGGGCGATGACAATCACGATTCTAGCCACGTTGAGGATTGGGATCGTAGCGTTTTTGACACCGATAGATTCCGTAATCGCGGAAGTGGCAACTGGGTGGACTGGGAGGATGTGTCGACGCGCGACTGCGACACCGATGGCTTCGAGCATCCTAACTTCGATGAGGATGGCGAGTGGTAGCGATATCTAAAGACTACCCTCTTGCTACTGCGAAATAATCTCGTGGGCGAGTGCGCGGGCGGTGCGCTCCATGTTCGCTATTGCGGTCGCGCGCTGCATCGCCACATCCGTGGACTGGTCGTGGGGCGTAATGGTGCGTACAGCAAGGAAGCCTCCTGCGAGAAGTTCGCTCTCACACTCTACCATACCGCCAAGCGCAACCACGGGGATGCCGAGGCGCTTTGCCGCAGCAAGCACACCCGCGGGGGCCTTGCCATGTAGCGTCTGCGCATCTATCGAGCCCTCGCCCGTAACTACCAGCGTTGCACCCTCCGCCCTGTGCTCAAAGTCGAGCAACGCAAGCACTATCTCTATTCCTGGGCGCATGCGCGCACCAAGCATCGTGTGTAGCGCATAGCCCATGCCTCCCGCAGCACCCGCGCCTGCGACATAGGCACCATCCGCATCAACTACATCGGCATAGTGGCGCATAGCCCTATCGAGGCGCTCTACCATCTCGGGCGAGGCACCCTTCTGCGGTGCGAAGATATGCGCCGCACCCTTTGCGCCATAAAGCGGATTGTCTACATCCACCGCCGCAGTGAACTTCACACCCATCAAGAGGGGGTGGCGCATAGCGGTAGATATGCTCTCCACGCGCTCCAATATCGAAATCGTATCGCAGAGCTCCACGCCCGCGTCATCGTAGAAGCGGTAGCCAAGCGCACGTAGCATGCCCACGCCACAGTCGTTCGTGGCGCTACCTCCGAGACCCATGATTATCTCACGGCAACCGCGCTCAAGGGCATCAGCGATAAGTTCTCCCGTGCCGAATGTCGTGGCAATAAGAGGGTTGCGCTCTTCGGGCTTCAGAAGCGTAAGTCCACTCGCCGAGGACATAGCAATAACCGCCGTAGCGCCCTCATTTATAAGCGCATAGTGCGCCTCAATCTTTCGGCCGAGGGGGTCGCTCACAACTGCCGACACCATCTTGCCACCTACGCCCTCCGCTATAGCCTCGGCCATGCCCTCGCCACCATCGGCAATGGCAAGCACCTCAACCGTGGCATCGGGGCGCACCTCCATAAATCCACGACGGAAAGCCTCGCCCGCCTCGCGAGAGGTGAGTGAGCCCTTGAATGAGTCGAATGCAGCGATAATGCGTGTCATAGTGCGCGATTTTGAAATCTTTTCAACTACAAATATAGTAATTATTCGCCGAATATTCCTATCTTTGTGGATAGAGTTATTTTTAAAACCGATACAACTATGAGACGACTACAAACACTTATACTAATTTCACTTGTAACACTCCTCTCACTACCTGCTGTTGGCGCCCAGGACCACCGCTACGATGCAGGCGTAAGTCGCGAGCTTGCCGAGTGGCGCAAGGCTACGATTAACAACTTGAGCTATGAGTTGAGCTTCGACCTGATTGAGAATTGCGGTGTGGCATATATCACGCTTAGCACATCAAATAAACAAGATATAATCTTCGATTTCAGAAATACTGACAAGGTCTATGCGGTCTACGATGTAGCTCGCGATGAGCATATCGAGTATAGGTGCGAAAACGAACATATAATAATAGCAGCAAGCGCGCTCGAAGGCAGAGAGATGCCGCTACAAATAGCAATAGACTTCGGCATTGACAACCAGTCACTTAACCGCAAGCCCGACTTCCTCTATACGCTACTTGTACCCGACCGTGCGCGCACACTCTTCCCATGCTTCGACCAGCCCGACATGAAGGCATCATACGAGCTGCATCTCACCATCCCGAAGGATTGGGTGGCCGTGTCGAACACCTCGGTAAGGAGCGTACAAAGCAATCTGTCGCCCGACTACAACATTGTGAGCTTCAACCCCACGGAGCCTCTGAGCACCTACCTCTTCTCGTTCGTGGCGGGTAAGTTCGACAGTCGCACCTACGACGATGGCAACCACCGCTTCACGGCATACTACCGCGAGACCGACCCCAAGCGCCTTGCGCAGTTGGACATCATCTTCGACCAAGTGGCGGCATCGCTGGAGTGGTTGGAGGAGTACACGGGCATCCCCTACCCCTTTGCCAAGTATGACCTTATAATGCTCCCCGGCTTCCAGTATGGTGGTATGGAGCACACGGGCGCTACGCTCTACAACGATAGTCAGATGTTCCTCGGCGAGAACCTCACGCTCGATGAGGAGCTTCGCCGCATGCAGCTTATAGCACACGAGACTGCACATATGTGGTTTGGTGACTATGTGACGATGGCGTGGTTCAACGATGTGTGGACAAAGGAGATCTTTGCCAACTACTTTGCTGCGCGCATGACCGAGCCCCTCTTCCCCGAGGTTAACCACCGCCTAAACCGACTTAAGACTTACACCCATGCGGCATACAGCGAGGACCGTACAGCGGGTAATACCTCTATTCGTCAGGAACTTGATAATCTGAACAATGCGGGACTTATCTACGGTCAGACCATCTACAACAAAGCCCCCATCGTGATGGATAAGATTGTGGAGCTTATGGGCGAGGAGGCCTTCCGCGCAGGCATTCAGGAGTACTTGCGCACCTACGCCTATGGCAATGCCACATGGCCTGACCTCGTGACAATACTCGACAAGCACAGCGATGAGGATATATCGCAGTTCAGCCATGTATGGGTTGAGAGGGCTTATATGCCGATGATATATCTGCGTAAGGATAAGCGCAGCTACCACATTGTGGACAATGAGCCTTTGTGGCGACAGCAATTCAACTGCTATGTAGTATACAAAGATGGTATTGAGGATATTGTTGAGGTTGAGATAAAGCCTGGCAAGGATAGCTACACCTTCCCACGTAATGCTAAGATTGTCATTCCCAACTGCGATGGTCGTGGCTACGGACTCTTTGTGTTGCCTAAGGAGACCGCCGGGTGGATGATGGAGCATATCGGCGAGGTGGAGGATGACCTTATGCGCCAGTCGATGGTGACTATGCTCAACGAGATATACGAGTGGCGCAATAGCGAAACGGAGTGCGATGTGCGAGCATGGCTCAACTTCCTGCTCGACTACATCCCCCGCGAAGAGAACTACCTCGTAGCCTCTACGCTCAACAGCTACATCACAAAACCTATGCTCGAGATAGGCACAGCCGAAGATGAGGCGCGCCTTTGGGAGATAGCCTCGACTTGTGACAACCCTGCCCTCATCCGCCGCCTGAAGATGACACTTGCCCATGTCATGCGCTCGGAGGAGGTGTATGCAAAGATGTACGAGATGTGGAAGACAAAGAGCGACGCCATGCTCAATGAGAGTGATTATATGACCCTCGCATACGAGCTTGCGGTGCGCTATCCCGAGCGATACAACGAGATATACACCGCTCAACTTGAGCGCATTAGCAATGCAGATAGGCGTAACCAGTTCGAGTATATCATACGCGGCACACATCCCGATGTGGAGGTGCGCAATGCTCTCTTTGAGTCACTCATGGAGCCTGAGAACCGCCGCATAGAGCCTTGGACAGCAACGCTCCTCGGCTACCTCAACCACCACCTACGCCAAGCGGAGGCCATTAAATATATATATCGCGGCTTGGAGGAGATGGAGGAGGTGCAGCGCACAGGCGACATATTCTTCCCACGAAACTGGGCGGGAGCGTTGCTCGGTGGTCACACCAGCGATGAGGCAAATGCCGAGGTGGAGCGTTTCTTAAATGACAACCCCGACTTCCCCATTCTGCTACGTAATAAGATACTCCAAGCGGCAGGTATGCGCCGCAAGAATTAGACCCACTGCTCTAATTACTGATGCACCCATATAAGCTTATCGGTGTCGTAGCCACGCTCGCGGGCTATGGCGAGGATATGCTCTATGGTTGACTCTGGGAGGCTTGGCGTGCGCGAGAGTATCCACAAATATTTTGGTGACTTACTGCCCACCAATGCCCAGTCGTAGTTCTCGCCGAGCGCCAGCACATTATAGTCAGAGTAGAAGAATAGGAAGAACGAGACGCGCAACTGCCCAGGGTACTTACCCAACTTCGCCTTGCCGTCCGTGATGCGCAGTAGTCCCGTCTCGGAGTCGATACCACTATTACGCACCGCAATCTTGCCATCGGGCTCAAGCGTATAGTAGGCCTCGCAGCGCTCCATGTTACGCTCGAAGCGGTGGTCGTAGCGAGCCAACTCATACCAGCGACCCATGTATCGCTCAACATCGAGGTTATCGACCGTTGTTGTGTTGATTGTCTGCGCCTTACACGACTGCACCGACAAGAGAATAAGTGCCATAAGAATAGTATAAATATGCTTCATAGGTATCAAGGTTTGCAACCCGAATAAGCATATATAATGCCAACTCCACTCCGCGATTTGCATTTTTAGTTTAAAAATGTTACCTTTGTGAGTTAGAAACTAAATACACTTCAAAATATGAACGCTATTGTAAAGAACGATTTTCAGTTCGAGGGCCAGAAGGGTCACTATGTAGGTAAGGTACGCGACGTCTATAACATCAACGACGACTACCTCGTAATGGT